>NZ_JAPCIV010000029.1:0-65450 GCF_027707585.1 Aeromonas sp. QDB39
ATGGATACCGTGTCTCCTTTCCCGGGGAATGGCTATGGCACAGCGAAGGTGTAGCACTATTGGGATCAGTTATTTAGCTCGCATTGACCCCATCCATTTAGATCGTGGTTTGTTTTTTTCGAGACGTTCATAGTGCCCACTCCAGCCCCATGGCCTTCAGATGGGTCGCCACCTTGGCTTCCAGCTCGCTAACGCTCTTGGTGAGCTGTGGCAGGGAGCTGCTATAGCGCTCCTCCAGCTCCTTGACCCGAGTTGCCAGTTGCTGGGTGACCCGCTCAATCTCGGCTTCCAGTGCTGCATACAGGCTCGCTTGCCACTTGTCCTCCACCAGCAGGGTTTTGATCTCGGCATCGTCAAGTTTGGGGTAGCGGGCAAACACGGCCTTATCCAGCGCGTCGCTCGCCTCTTTATGGGCTTTTTTGGCACTGGCTTCGGTATCGAATAGCGTTTGTGCCTGCTTAAGCGCCTCTTTTTCTTCTCTGTCGGTGGCCAGCTTCAGGCGCGCCTTGACGCTGGCGGCCGTAACTTTTTCCTTGTCATTGAGTGCCTCGACGAGGCCCCCCTCTTCACCGCTCTGCTCCTCGATAAAGCTCTCCAGTGCCTGGCTGGCTTCATCGAGCGCTGTTTGCAGCTTATCCAGCGCCTGCTGCTGCTTGCTAAAGAAGCGGGCCACCAGCAAGGCGGGCGGGATAAGCTCGGCCTTGAATTTGGCCTTGCCGATCACGAGATCGGCGCTCTCTTTCTGCTTCTCGCCCTTCTCCACCTTCAACTCGCGCAGCACCCGGCCCGCCTCCCAGCCATCTTGCGACAGCACATAGAGATCGTCTTGCAGCTGGCTCTGCCAATAGTCCATCAACAGCTGATAGATGGCGTAGGGGTCGAGCAACTCGCCAAGGCCCGCGCTGCGGTATGCCTCCAGCAGTGCCTCGCTTATCTCCTCGATCAGCGCCTTAGGGGAATCGCCCTTGGCAAACTCCGGCAACTGGCAGGCCGCAAACCAGTCGCTGAACGGCGCCAGTGCCGCCTGCTTGAAGCGGGTAAATTCGTCATGGGCCAAAATGGTGCCCCTGACCTTGGCGGCTGGCACCTGCGCCTGGCTGTAGCCAGGGCGCAGCGGCGCAAACAGGGTGGTTTTCAGGGTCGGGAAGATCTGCCAGTAGGAGCCGAGCGCTTCGATATCTCGCTCTGGGATGCCCCCTTGCAGGTGAGCGGCCAAATCGTGAAGATCCTCGCCGTCGCTGCCGTCGATATAACGCGGGATATTGAGGTTGTAATCGTTGGCGGCGATTTCAGCGAGCGGCACCCAGCGGCTGTAGCCATCCAGCGTCAGGCCACGGGTGAAGGTATCGACAATCAGGTGGATATCCTGCTCGCGCAGCCGGTTCTTGTTGCCATCTTTGATAAAGCCGCGGCTGGCATCGACCATCAAGATCCGCTGCTGCTCGCTGCTGGCCCCTGTGGGATTGAAGGCGCGTGCCTGGGTGTGCTCCTTGTCGATCACGATAATGCAGGCAGGGATGCCGGTGCCGTAGAAGAGGTTGGCGGGCAGGCCGATGATCCCCTTGATGTAGCCTTGTTTCAGCAGGTTCTCGCGAATGCGCGCCTCGGCATTACCACGGAACAGCACGCCGTGGGGCAGGATCACCGCGCCCTTGCCGGTACTCTTCAGGCTCTTGATGATGTGCAGCAGGAAGGCGTAATCGCCGTTTTTCTCGGGCGGTACGCCCCAGTTGAAGCGATCGAATGGATCGTGCTCGGCATCGAGCCCGCTGGTCCAGTTCTTGTTGGAAAACGGCGGGTTGGCCACCGCGAAGTCGAAGGTCTTGAGGGCACCGTTCGCCTCTTTCCATTGCGGATCGGCCAGGGTATTGCCTTTCCACACCTTGGCTGTCGGGTTGTCGTGCAGGATCATGTTCATCCGTGCCAGCGCCTGAGTGGCGTTGTCCATCTCCTGCCCGTAGATGGAGAGCCCCTTGGGACCGGCCTCATCGCTCGCCTTGAGCAACAGGGAGCCCGAGCCGCAGGTGGGATCGTAGACGGTGGCATCTTGCGGAGTCTGGCGGCTGATGCCGATCACCTTGGCCAGAATGCGCGACACCTCGGCTGGGGTATAGAACTGCCCCTTGGACTTGCCCGACTCGGTGGCGAAGTGACGCATCAGGTATTCGTAGGCATCCCCCAGCAGATCGTCCCCTTCGGTACGGTTGGCCGAGAGATCGAGCCCTTCGAAGATAGCCACCAGCTTGGAGAGACGGTCGGTCATCTCCTTGCCCTTGCCGAGCTTGTCCTCATCGTTGAAGTCAGCAATGGTGATAATCCCTTGCAGATCGTTGGCAACGGCCAGCGCACTGATGATGCGGTTGATCCCCTCGCCAATCTCCTTGCTGCCCTTGAGGGCCACCATGTCATCGAAGCTCGCCCCACCCGGCACCTCGATCATGGCGTAGGGGTTGCCCTTGGCCTTGTCGGAGACGTATTTCACAAACAAGAGGGTCAGCACGTAGTCCTTGTACTGGGAGGCATCCATCCCGCCACGCAGCTCATCACAGCTTGCCCAGAGGGAGGAATAGAGTTCGTTCTTCTTGATGGCCATGGAATACCCGGAGATTGAGACGAGATTAAGGGGAGCACCAAAGGCGCACGATTGCGGGCTAGTTTACCCACTCGTAGCCTTTGCGACCATGTTTTGAGTCACATCAACTCGACGGTGTCGGCTATCGTCTCACTTTGGCACAGGCGATGCGGGGTTGAGAGGGGATGACCATTCCATTAACAACGCCAACAAACAGTCACACAGATAGGCAATACCTTTTGGGCATAAGCGTTTGTCGGGAACACATAGAAGCGATAGAGTGTTGGCATTACAAATGCGTGGGGGGTTTGAAATGGCTTACACAGGTATCAAGAGGAAGGTTTTCATTTCTCACTACAAGGGTGATAAAAACGAAGTTAACGCATTCATCGATGAGTTTGCTAATAAGCACAAGGTATTCACTCCATATGTGCTTGGTGCCAACGAGAATGATGATTTCATCAACAGCACAAATCCTACCTATGTGATGTCCCAAATTAGAAAGAAGTATTTACAGGACACGACAGTCACTATTGTGCTTGTTGGAAGTTGCACCCATAGCCGGAGATACGTCGACTGGGAGCTCAAGAGTTCACTTCAACAAGGTGAGACATTGCCAAATGGTGTCATGGGCATCATCCTCCCGAGTCAAGGTAATACTGCCAATATGCCGCCACGCTTGAATGAGAATTGGACGAAAGGACACATTGACTGCTACGCGAGATATTGGATCTATCCGAGAACACCTGAGGAACTAGGTCAATGGATTGAAGATGCGTATGCGGCTAGAACGTCGCGCGCCAAGTTCATCAAGAACTCGCAGGAAATGATGAAGTACAACAGGAAATGTTTGGTGTGCGGCATGACGCACTGATGCAGTCAGCCTCCGCGTTGCCCTTGTCTATCGCCCACCTTTAAAGCCATTGAGGACGCTCATGGGTGATGACGTTTGAGAGGGTTTGTCTCGCGACAAAGTGCCTGTAATGCATAAAGTTTTTGTCAGTTATCGCCACTATGGTGGTCAAACTTATTACTGCGCCCTCTCGACCACGTTTCATGATATTTATGCCGTAATTTACGCCCACGCACTGGAACCTAAAGCAGGTAGCGAAGACGTAGACTGCACAATAATTGAGACTATCTATGACCGATCTGACACGCCCGCTCCTAGTTCTTTACGTCATTTGGCATCCTGATTTCGCAGAGGGTGGTGCGATAGCTGATGTTCTGCGAGAGCATTTCCGTCGCAAGCTCTATGAGAACATTGCGGGCGGTACTGGCCTTAGTGTTATCTATCGCTATGCCGCCGCCCCAGGGTTAGTAGGCCCCTTGCCAATAGACCTCAACGAGGCGGAAACAACTGCCATAGTGGTTCTGGCCGACCCTAGCTTGGTAGCTGACACGGCCTGGACCGGATATGTCCAAGAACTCGTAGAGCAGACCGAACAGGCCGGTCTCGGCGCCCGGGTATTTCCAGTTGCTATTGAATCTGGGGTGCTGGGAAGCTTGGGAGTAGCAGAACAAGCACTGCGTTGGGACCTCTGGATGGGTTCCCAGGAAGAACATCACCAACAGTTGACGGCCGAGTTAACCTACGAGTTCTGTCGGATGCTACGCCACTATCTTGAGCATCTGAAGCGCCCTGCCGAGGACGAAGCGGCGCTGGAGGCGTATCTTAAGAAGGTCCAAATCTTCCTCAGCCACTCAAAACATGATGAGGATGGTGTGCGTATCGCGAAAGCGATACGCACACAGCTGCACGAAGGCCATGGGCTAGCAAGCTTTTTCGACGTGCATGACATCCCTGCTGGCCTGCGTTTCCAGAAAGTGCTGCTCCAGCAGGTGCGCGTGAGTGCTATGGTGGCGATTCACACCGATTCCTATTCCTCCCGTGAGTGGTGCCGACGCGAAGTGATTGAGGCTAAGCGCTGGAATGTGCCACTTGTGGTAGCCAACAGCATCAGCGATATAGACGAACGCGCTTTCCCGTACATGGGCAATGTGCCGGTCGTGCGCTTAGAACCACATGGGGCCAGCCGAATCGACTTCGTAATCGGCCGCCTCCTTGACGAGGTGCTGAAGGATTTCCTATGGCGCTGTCGAGTGGAGCTCGCCCGAGGAGTATCCGACCCGACAGTGGTCTTCCTACCGAGGCCGCCTGAGCTTATCTCGCTCGCCAGTCTTCCCCCGGCAGAAGATGTACCGGAGGCATTAATCGTCTATCCGGACCCGCCGCTCAGCGCGGAGGAGGAACGCTTGTTTGCGGAGGTTGCTCCAAGAATTCAGTTGCGTAGTTTGACCGAATGGATGGCAGGAGCGGTGCGATGAGCTATGAAGAGGTGCTTGGACAGCAGGTTATAGCCATCTCCATCTCGGAGAGCCCGGATATGCCCGCTCTGGGCTTGAGTGATGGGCACCTGCGTGATGCCATGGCGGAAATTGCGCGCCACCTACTCGCGCTTGGGGCTCGCTTAGTATACGGGGGCGACCTTCGTCAGCACGGGTTCAGTGAGTTGCTTTTCGAACTAGTTTCTCGACATCGGCGCGATTCTGCAGAGAACGACTACCATGCAGACGTAATGAACTTCCTGGCATGGCCGGTTCATATCCTACAGCCGGCCCCTAGCCTTAAGTCGACGGTGGACGACCTCGAAGGTAGTGCCGAACTTGTCTGCTTGCAGCTCGACGGTACGCGGTTACCGTTGGATGAACGGTTGAGATTAGCCCAACAACAGCCAACGGAAGCCGAGTGGTCAGATGGACTGACCGCGATGCGCCGAACCATGTTAGCGGTGTCTGATGCCCGGATCGTGCTTGGAGGCCGGGTGGACAAATACAAGGGCTCTATGCCGGGCATCGCTGAGGAAGCGCTGATGTCATTACAGAGCGGACAGCCGCTGTACCTGATGGGAGGTTTCGGGGGCTGTACCCGCGACATCACCGAAACAATCGGTCTCGTGCAACCTTGGGCCACGTCGCATGCGGCGTGGCAGGGCCGAGCCGAATTTGAACGGTTTTCAGTTGCAGCCCTGAACAATGGTCTATCTGTTGAGGAGAACCAAATGCTTGCTATGACCCCACATGTAGACCTAGCAGTGATGCTCATCCTGCGTGGGCTGATGCGTGTGGCAAGGCCGACTAATTGACTTCGGGTGGTTTACGGGAAGTTATTATATACCTAAGTCTCCCCCGGCAAAGCCGGGGGCTTTAGTAGTTTTGTTCGTCCCTCAAAGCGCACCGATAAGCTTCTCACCACCCAGGGCGAGAGCGTGAACAATTTGTTAGAAACTCCCGGGTTGCATGTCATCCCTCACAACTAAAACTAAAGAAGAGAACACCTTACCATCTCCATCTAGGTGTTATTTATTCGTCCCCCCGAAACACTGATATCCCACTCCACGGCGCTTAGTTTCCCTTTTGGCAAGGTAGGCTGCATGAAGCAGCACTTTTTTTATAGCTACTGGATCATCGGAGAAAATTTCGTGCTGTCCCTTCTCTGAGAATTGAACCAACCCTCGCTCCGTGCAAAAATCAATTGATAAATCCTCTTCAAAGACGGCTCGATGCCAAGCCACTCTGATTTTGTTTGCCAGATTCATATTCTTAGACTTAAAATTCCCCAGAGAGCAATAGGCTTCCCCATTTAAGAAAAACATCAAATGATAATGTGGAACTACAGCCTCAGCTGTTTGCTCTCTCGCCCAAACGTATCTAATCGTTGTTTTGCGAACCCTTTTTCCATTTGTAGCTTGGCGTATCTGATCCAGCACAAACAACTTTTCAAGCTCCGCAAAAAATGCTTTCAGCACCGCACCATGATAGCGTGAATTACCACCCGATAGCATCCTAGTGAAAATATTATCAGGGAAGTGAAGGTCAACTCTAAAAGCAAAGACCCTAGGGTATTTGGCAAAAGCATCACTCATCACAGAAATGATTTTAATGAGATTGTCTTTCTCGAAAGAATACCCACGTTTTTGGTAATGGCGTTCAGCTGCTGCCAGATACTCATTAAGGTTGTCAAACATAGTAATCTCCATAAAACAGAAGCATGAGCACATTCTACGAATAGATGCCCATATTAGATTTGGGGTAGCAGTTTGCAAGTGTGCACTTGCATTGATGGTTTGAAACAGCGTTGTCAGCTTAGCGATATGGTGGGCTATGGATTGAGTTATACCGGTGGTTGCTAACTCCTGCCATACTTGTGCTGTCGCACCGCATACGCAGTGTGCAGTTTTATTAAGTGTGTAGTTATATATTAATATTGCCGGCATCAAAACCTTAACCCTCAAGGCAGCCAACTTACTCTAATGCCTGATGGAATGAGGTCTACAGTCTCAGCATGTAACAAAACAAGATCGGTAATTCGTCAGAAATTAGCTCCCTCTAAGACTTTTTTTATCCTCAATCCAACTCTCAACTTCACTAACAACCCATGCAACTGCTCTTGGACCTACCCTGATAGGGTCGGGAAATGTCCCTGCTTTAACTTGACGGTAGATTGAGGCCTTGGATAGCGATGTCATTTCGATAACGTCTTTCAATTTCAGTAGTTTCATGATGTGCCCTCCTTGTCGTCCATAGGAGAGGGTTCTCATGTAAAAAATGCGATGCGATGGCTCTTAGCAATCCATCTCCAGCCTGCAAGCGACTCGCCCCTGCCTCGGTGCGATCGACTTTTTACGGCGTGCATTCACTCGAGCCGTGACACCACTCTGGCAATGGTATCGTCCACCGGTAGCCCGTTGGGAAACAGCCCTCGCTGCTGGAGCCAGTCGAGGTAGGCCTCGCCAAAGTCTTCGATATCATGCCAGCCTTCGGCACCGCCGATAACGGCGCACAGCTTCAGGACATCAAATAGCGAGTAGGAAATCTTGGCGGTTTGCCGCGGGTCTTTCAGGTCGGCGAAGTATCGAGAAAAAGCATCAATGGGCACGGTAAGCCTCCCGTAAAAGGGAGCATAAGATCACAGCCTGTGCGCTCGGTCAAATGAGGTTGTGTCGCTCAAAATACGTTCGCGACCTCACCCTGCCAGTAGGCCAAGGAGAGGACGGGGCCGATGGTATTAATTGCCAATGACCCCCTATTCAATCACGCTTTAGAGTGGCATTAACCAAAGACAGGTGCGCTTGGCATGCATGTCCTAACCAAGTGCTCCGTCGAAATGCTTGAGGAGCATTCCGCTGCTTAACATGCTGTCTGTCATATGGGATTTCCCGATCAATGTCGGTGGTCATACTTCAGGCGTTTCATCATAGATAGAGCGCATGATTTTTATAGCAATGTCATTGACATAAAAGTATTTTATGTCAATAGTTATGCATATTGTATTTTTTGCATAATGAGATATAACCATGACTAATCGCATAACATTTAATGTTGAAAATATGGATACGATACGTGCGCTAGATAATTATTGCAAATCACAAAACATTTCTCGCTCGAAGGCAATTAGTGCATTACTGCAATCTACTGTTCCGGCTCTCAATGATATTACCTTCTATCATCAACTAGGAAATGAATTAAACAGGCGACTGTTATCTGAAATTTATCGAAAGGACTTGCCGCGCAGAGAAAAAACAATTCAAATTGATGCGGTAAAATATTGCCAATCTGTTTTCGAAAACGATTTATTGGTATATAAATATTATCTGTTAGAGAGCAATGTTGACGTAAAAAGTGATCCTTCAGGTTGTGTTATATTCGACAAGGTTAACGACAATGAAGTGGGAATATATGAACAGGCACACTTAGATAACATATGCAAGGTTGGGATTAGAATTATCAAGCAGTGTGCGAGAAAAGATCAAACGCATGACTACTACTCATGTTATATAAGTTTAAAAAGGAAATTTAAATTTAGTGTGGAAAAACCAAATGATAATATTCCAAAATATAAGCGAGTAATTAATGATGGATTCTTCCTTTACTTAAAGGATGTGGTCTGCGACGGCTTCTTTTTTGATATTGAAAAAACAACCATCATTAAAACCATTAACGTTTTTTCTGTTGGCATCAATGGGGTTGCAGATACATCAAAGGATTCTCGGGTATATTGCTGGATCCCCATTGAGTATTGCGGTGACTGCGTTGTTATTGTACCAGTATATAGATTAGATCAACTTACTAAACCAATATTAAAAAATCCAAATAAAATGACCTTAGTTCTCAACAATATAGAGTTTACCTTTCCGGATTACAGAAACATAACTCCCCCTAAAATTTAGCCCACTACAGTGAATATATTTTGGTCGCGGTAGGAATGGTGGTCACCCACCACCCTCGCACAGATCCGGACGTGCGTCTGCGTTAATGCAGTCACGGTGAACACTTACGCCACCTTTATGAAATGTTGATTACATCACACTTCTCAGCATTTATGTTTGATCTTATTACACCAACAAGATTAATAATCTAATAAATACACAAAAAAACAAACAATCACCCTAATTCGCATTCCTGAACATATTGGAAGGATTTTGTCATTTTTTTCTAAACTCAACGGCAATCACATTCCCTGTGTCATTTTCTCTAACTAAGTCAGTAATCACTGACTTCATGAATCCCCCCCATGACAAGAATAATTTCCGCAACTTATCCGCCATACCTCCAACTTGGTATGTTCTAATCAAACGGTCTTTTGGTACATGGTTAAGCAATAACTCAATCAAACGTTCCGGAGCATCTAGATATTCAGCGGCACCAGTTGCAACACTCCTACGCAGATCATGTGGACTAAATGGTTCAAACTCAGCCAGATATCTTAATCTAACCCGTTCTAATGCTTTTGTAACTGCATCCCCCGTAATTGGGTGTCCAAACCTAGTCGTTGATTCAAACACATAATGACTTTGAGAGAATTTTCGCTGCTGCTCTAGAATATCTAAGGCTAGAGGAGATAATGTAACAACATGACTTCGTCCATTCTTCGTTTCTGGAATCGTCCAACGTTCACCATTAATTTGTTCCCACTTCATAGCTACGGCTTCTGAACGCCGGACCGCAGTCAAACAAATTAGTCGTAAACAATTTGCTACCGAAAGAGACAACACCACATTAGAAGCTATACCACGTCCTCCACTCGCTTTAGCGCCGGCTCCTGATGTTGCCTGATCAAGTGCAAGCCATAATCTCCTTAATTCCTCTTTAGTCAGCCACCGTTCACGGGGAGGCGGCATTGATGCTCCAAACATGGCTGGTTTTAACAGTCGAGCGGGATTAATTTCAATGTAGCCTTGAAGAACAGCATGATCCAAACATTGATTCAGCACGATTAATCCCTTGCGTGTCCCTTCAGCCGTATCTACTTGGCGAAAATGCTCATACAGTACGGCACGTGACAAGTCACAAACACGAAGATTGCCCAACACTCTTTCAATATGGCGTGTAAAGGTTCCCTCATAGTCAGCCAGTGTCCTTGGACCTATTGGCTTTGACTTGGCGCGTAGCATCAACCAATCACGATACACTTCCCGCAGTGTTGGCATCTGGGTGTTTTTGATCTTGGCCTCTTTCGCTGCCTGGCGCGGATCAATTCCCTGCTTCACAAAAGCAACTGCATCAGCATGGGCGAGACGAGCGGCAGCTAAACTCATAGCGGGGTGACTCCCCAGCAGCAACTCTCCTTCTTTTCCAGCCAATTTGTAACGATAGATAAAACGCTTCAAACCGTGACTACGAAGCTCCAACTTCAAGCCGCCACCATGCTTGGACTGAACTGCAAACCGCTGCACTGTTGCACCTTCTCTCAGGGTCGCAGCAGAGATTTCTGTAGCTGTATTGAGTAGCTTGTTCACCACGTTTCATACCCCTCTCCATACCCCGCTTTTGTGATGATATGGCGTGGAACTACCTGAGACAACATGAGACTTCAGGAAGAAAATAACTTATTAATTTAAATGGTGTTTTTATAAATTATCGCTCTTAGTGAAACTTCTTGATTCTATAACAATCTGGATTCGTAATGCGAAGGTCGGGGGTTCGACTCCTCTTACCGGCACCAATCACGCAAACAACAACGCCGCATGTCTTATGCGGCGTTGTTGTTTATAGGATGTCCGGGCTCTGCAGCAGAGGGCTGGCAGGCTTGAACCGGCTCAAGCCTGCAAACCTCTCAGCTCATAGCAGCAACAGATTGTCCTGTTGACGGGAGGCGGTCACCAGCACCGGGATGGACTTGGAGGTCGGGGTAAACGAGCCCGCCCCTATGCTGTCGATGGGCACTAGCGGGTTGGTCTCCGGATAGTAGGCCGCGATGTTGCCACGCGGGATCTGGTAGATCACCACCACAAAACCGGTCACGCAGCGCTCGCGCCCATCGTTGCAGATGGCCGCCATGTCGACCCGATCCCCTTCGGCAAAGCCAAGCTGGCGAGCATCGGCCTCGTTCATGAACACCACGTTGCGCTGGCCCTTGATGCCGCGATAGCGGTCATCCATGCCGTAGATGGTGGTGTTGTACTGATCGTGAGAGCGCAGGCTCTGCAGCAGCAACACTGGCTGATCCACCATCTGCTCGGCATGGCGGGTACACTCCGGCAACACTGATTGCGGCAGGGTGCTGGCACGAAACTCGGCACTGCCGCTGGCGGTATTCCAAGTCAGCAGCGCCGCGGAGTTATCGAGATGAAAACCGCACGGTTGCTGGATGCGGGCATTGAAATCGGCAAAACCGGCGATGGTCTGCTCGATGAGATCGCGGATACGGCCATAGTCATCGCGCAGGGCCAGCCAGTCGACCCGCTCGCTGCCCACGGTGGCATGAGCCATCCGCGCGACTATATCAGTCTCGGAGAGGCAGAGCGGCGACACCGGCTCGGCCGCGCCGGTCGAGGCGTGCACCATGCTGAAGGTGTCCTCCACCGTGATCTTCTGGTTGCCGCTGCGCTGGATATCGAGCTCGGTGCGGCCGAGGCAGGGCAGGATCAGCGCCGCCTTGCCCACCTGCAGATGACTGCGGTTGAGCTTGGTGCTTATCTGCACATTGAGCCCGGCTTTTTTCATCGCCCCGTAGGTGAAGTCGGTATCGGGCGCCGCTGCCGCCAGGTTGCCACCCAGGCAGATGAGCACCTTGCTCTTGCCCTCGTCCAGCGCCTTGAGCGCTTCGTAAACATTGTGACCACGAGCCCGTGGCAGGTTCACCTGCAGGTGACGCTCAAGCCGGTCGATAAAGGCGGCGGTCGGCTTTTCGTTGATCCCCATGGTGCGGTTGCCCTGCACATTGCTGTGGCCCCGTACCGGACAGAGCCCCGCCCCCGGCTTGCCAATCTGGCCGCGCATCAGGTGCAGGTTGACGATTTCACGAATGGTATCGACCGAGTGTAGATGCTGGGTGACCCCCATGGCCCAGCAGCTGATGATGCTCTGGCTGGCGGCAAACACCCGGGCGGCCTGCACGATCTCGGCGCGAGTCAGGCCGGACTGCTGCTCGATTGCCGCCCAGTCGGTGGCACGCACCTGCGCCTCGTACTCGGCAAAGTGGCGGGTGTGGCGGGCGATGAAGTCGCGATCCACCGCCTCTGGCGCCTCTTCCAAGATGTACTTGGCCATGCCACGGATGGCGGCCATGTCGCCACCCAGTTTCGGCGTCAGGTACTGGTGGCTGATGGTGGTGGCCGCCGGGGTCAGCAGCTCGAGCGGGCTCTGCGGGCTGGCGAAGCGCTCAAGGGCCACCTCTTTCAAGTTGTTGAAGCTGACGATCTTGCAGCCGCCGCGCGCCGCCTGGCGCAGGGCATTCATCATGCGCGGATGGTTGGTACCCGGATTCTGGCCATAGACGAACACCGCATCGGCCTGATCGAAGTCATCCAGCACCACAGTCCCCTTGCCGATGCCGACCGACTGGATCAGCGCCACCCCGCTCGCCTCGTGGCACATGTTGGAGCAGTCGGGGAAGTTGTTGGTGCCAAACAGGCGGCCAAACAGCTGATAAAGATAGGAGGCCTCGTTGCTGGCACGCCCCGAGGTGTAGAACTCCACCTCGTCCGGGCTATTCAGCCCCTTGAGGGTGTCGGCAATCAGGGCGAAGGCATCGTCCCAGCTTACCGGCTCGTAGTGATCGGTCGCCTGGTTGTAGCGCATCGGCTCGGTCAGCCGCCCCTGATACTCGAGCCAGTAGTCGCTCTGGGTGGCCAGCTGGCGCACCGAGTGGGCGGCGAAGAACTCGGCCCCCACCGTCTTGCCGGTGGACTCCCAGGCCACCGCCTTGGCGCCGTTTTCACAAAACTGGAAAGTGCCGTGGTCGTTGTCACCCCAGGCACAGCCCGGGCAGTCGAAGCCGTCGGTCTGGTTGACCCGCAGCAGGTTCTTGATGTTCTGACGGGTCTTCTGGCTGCGCAGCACCTGTTTCATGGTGGATTGCAGGGACGAAAAACCGCCGGCTTTGGCGGGCTTTTCAATATGACTCATGGCACTCTCCGATGGGATCCGCCGGGCGATAGCTCGAATAGCTGACCGGGGCATCAAACTTGGGAATATGAACGACGTTGAGGTTGTATTTGAGGGCCAGCCTGATCGCCAGCTGGCTGGGCGATGCCAGACAGATGAGGTGACGGGCACCAAAGCGGGCGGCTTTTTGCACCAGCTCGCTGCCGCAGCGGCTGGTCACTACTAGGGTGTCGCACGCACTGTGCCGACGCAGCAGCAGGCCGATCAGCTTGTCGAGGGCATTGTGGCGCCCGATATCTTCCCGGCAGTGCAGGATCCGCCCCTCGGCATCCAGCGCCAGCGCCGCATGCAGGGCGCCATGCTGCTGTCCCTTGAGCTGCCACTGGGCGATCTGCGGGCGCAGCCCCGCCAGCAAGGCCCCATCCAGCGGCGGCGTCAGCGGCAACACCGATAGTGCGGGCAGCGCCTGCTCCACCGCCGCCACACCGCAGATGCCGCAACCGGTCGCCCCGGTCAGCCGGCGCTTGTGCTGGGTCAGAGCGGCCAGGGAGCGGTTGGCGATGGTCACATCCAGCACCATCCCCTGCTCGGCCGGCCCAATCTGGATGTCGTGGACCTCGTGGTTGTGCCGGATGATCCCCTCGCCAAACAGAAAGCCGACGGCAAAGTCGTCGAGATCGTCCGGGGTCACCATCATCACCGCATGGTTGATGCCATTGATGTTGATGGCGACGGCTACCTCCTCCACCAGATGATCCAGTGAAGGCGAGGCAGGCAAATTGACGGGGATGTCGACGGGCGTGTAGGCAGGCATGCAGGTTGGCCTAAAAAATGCAAACTGCATTCAAGTTTAGAGAGGCGGCAGACGCAAAACCAATGAAATAAATCTATATGGCAATAGAGTTGTTCTATTGACGGCGTTTTTTCAATTGATTAATTTTTAGATTCATCCTCTCCTCCCGAATGATCATGAACATCAAGCAGCTGCACTATTTCCACGAACTGGCCAAACACCAGCATTTTGCCAGAGCGGCCAAGGCCTGCCACATCACCCAGCCGACCCTCTCAGCCAGCATCACGGCGCTGGAGAAGAACCTCGGCACCGATCTGGTGGTGCGTACCAGCCAGTTTGTCGCCCTCACCGAAGCGGGCGAGCTGGTGCGCCAGTATGCCGAGCGGATGCTGCTGGAGCAGGAGGCGCTCAAGCAGGAGCTGGCACTGTTTCATGGCGAGCTCTCCGGCACCTTGCGCATCGGTATCGTGCCCCAGTCCAATGTCGACATCATGCCGCTCATCGCCCGCTGCAAGCAGCGCTACCCCGACATCGTCATCCGTCTCTCGGTGCTCAGCAACGAAGCCCTGCTGTCACAGCTGGAGCTGCACCAGTGCGATATCGGGCTGGGGTTTGACGAGCCGCTCACCGGTGCCGCCAGACAGACCTTCCACCTCTATCCCCAGGGCAACAACCAGATGGCGGTGCTGATGAACCGCGACGAGGCGGATCAGCACCTCCCCGGCAACGAGCTGACCCTGACCGCACTGCAGCAGCGGCCGCTGGTACTGCCCAGCCGCACCATGCAGTTTCGCAAGTATCTGGACCGCGCCGCCGAGCGGGCCGGCATCCGGCTTGACGTGGTGCTGGAAACCGATTCCCTGTTTCACCTGGTGAGCGCCGTGCGCCACCGGCTGGGCTGGGCCATCGTCAGTGCCGGCCTCGCCCGATCCGCCAGCAAGCTCTCGGATCTGCTCTGCCTGCCGCTGGCGCCGCAACGCGACATCGGCCATACCGCCTTCATCACCCGCCAGCACAGCATCACCCCCGCCATGCGCGCCTTCCTCGAACTGGTGCAAGAGGCAGACGCCCCTCTTGAAAAATAAGGTGACGCCAACAAACACACTGCTTTTTTATATTTCTGCCATGGCCAAAGGTGGCAGAAATATATACCTTACCACTGAAAACAATCGCGCCGTGGTTAAATAGAAGAGATAAACACTCAGGAAAATGATTGCTGCAATGAGGTAAGTAAATGACAGCTTAATCCCTATTCCGACTCCTTTAAATAGTTATTCTTCATTGAGAACGACTTTAACCAGGAGATAAAAAAGTCGTGATTCACCGACAAATCAAGTTCTCAAGCAAATCCAATTTAAATATTTAAAGCGACGCTTTCATCTTTATTTAAAGGTTATTTGTGAAGCACCACACAATAACGACTTTTCCTCCCGTTCCCCATTTCCTCATATTGATGGCGATCAAGAATGAACATACCGTCTGGTCGGTATGATTGGGCCATGAACATCGAAACCCAACATAGAAAAAAAGACCCTGTACGTCTTTATCGACAACTGCTGGAGTCGGCCGCCACCATCGCCGGCCGGGATGGTATCGCCGCCCTGTCCTTGAACGCCGTCGCCTATGAGGCCGGGGTGAGCAAGGGGGGCTTGCTGCACCACTTCCCCAACAAGCAGGCGCTGATCTTTGCCCTGTTTGCGCGTCTGCTGGCCATCATGGAAGAGGCCATCTCAGCGCTGATGGCGGCAGACAAGACCGCCTACGGCCGCTTTACCCGTGCTTACCTGCACTATCTCTCTGCTCCTGAATTGACGGACACCCAGGAGAGCCGCCAGCTGATGGTGCTCTCGCTGGCCATGCCGGATGAGCCGGTGCTGCGACAATGCTGGCGTGACTGGATGCTGGCGCATCTGGCACAAGGGGATGATCTGGATAATGGCCATACCGGCACCCTGGTACGTTATGCCGCAGACGGCATCTGGCTATCGGAATTGACCGAAGGGCGCACCATGAGCACCGAGCACCGTCAGGCGCTGGTCAAGACCCTGCATAATATGACACTCCCCACGTGAAGCTGATGGATTGAGGCCGAGATGCGCTACCACATCAATGCCCGCTTCATTTATGACGCGACCGATGGTTCCCTGACTCAGCGGGAAAGCGTTGAGCCGGACAGCCAATTATCCATCACCGCCAATGCGCTGTTTTATTTTTTCTTGCGAAATACCGGAATTGTCAGCCGCGAAGAGGTGCTTAAAAAAGTCTGGGACGATAACGGATTAACCTCATCGAACAGCAACCTCAACCAATACCTGAGCATATTGCGCAAGGCTTTTCGCCACTACGATATCGACAATATCATCATCACGGTGTCGCGCGGTTATTTGCAGCTCAATCCTGAGGTCATCATCGAGCCTATTGAAAATGCGCCTGCACCGGCCATTGAAATAGTGCCTTCGCCCTCCACGGTGGCCGCCGCCGAGCCGGCATTCGACCCTGCCGAATGGCCACTTCCCCTCACCCCCCGTTCACGCGGCATCTGCTGGTACATCGCGGGGGGCTGCATGCTCGCGTTTGCCCTCATGCTGCTGGCATTTGGTCTGTTGAATGGCCGTGAGCCGCGCCCCGTCACCCTGACTGGGATCCCCAACAGCCAGTGCGAATTGCTGGCCAGCGACGAGATGCTGCGCTCGGTCAGCGCCACGACCTATGGTGAGCATTTCGAACAGGTGCGCCAGCGTTTGAACATCAGCTGCAAACCGGGCGAGCGTTTTTTGTTTTTCTACGGGGACAGACTGGAAACCAACGGCCTGGGCCGGGTATTTCTGGCCCACTGCGCCATGCATGAAGACAACCCGTTCAGCTATTGCGACAACTATTTCTACTACTCCTGGAAGCCGTGATGAGACTTGCGCCGCGTCCCTTCTTTCTCTTCTCCTGCACCCTGTTCCTCGCCGCGGCACTCTATGCCTGCTACCAACTGCCCAGCGAAAATGATGGCGTCATGAGCTGCGCCACCAAAGGCATCATGCGCTTTGAGGACATGCACAAAGAGAACGTCAACGGCAACATCCACTTCAATTTCGGCCGCCAAGGGAAAGGCTCCATGGTGGTTGAAGGCTATACCGATTCGGCCGCAGGCTGGCTCTACCTCCAGCGCTACGTCACGTTTACCTACAGCAGCAACCGGGTCTCCGCCACCGAGCGTCAGTACCGCATCAACAAATGGGAAGCGAGCGCCTCCTCCATCGATCAATCGCCGGACGTCATCTTCGACTACTTCATGCGCGAGATGTCCGACAGTCACGATGGGCTGTTTCTGAGTGCCCAGCGGCTCAATCAGCAGGCCATACTGCTGAGCTCCATCAACTCGCCGCTCTGGATCTGCACCCTCAAATCCGGTAGCGAACTGAACTAGTCCCGGCAATACGGCGGATACCCCGGCCCAAGCGTCGATGACGCGCACGTATCGCCCTGCCCCCACAAGCTGACTCGCGCAAGCCCCTGATAACTTTGCCCTCATGCGGCCTGTCCGCCTGTTTGTCCTGAAGGCAATGCCGTGGTGATTGCCTGCCACCCCTTCCCCCGACTGCACATCCGTACCGACAAGACGCCCCTTGCGCATCACCAGGCAGGACCGGCACCCGCAACTTTTCCAGCCCGCCCCATCCCCCCTCGCGCCGGCATCCACATCACTCACACCCCGCTCTCAATGCAGCCTCATCCCGTCTGACCCGCCATCACCACCCTTATCTCTTCTTCCCGTCACACCCGGCTCACTTTTTACATTTAGCCTCGCCGACAAAACATGAGCTCCGCCACAGTTAACAGCCGGCCAAATTACCTCTCGGCCCCCATCAACCAACAACTCATTAACATCGACCAACGATCTTTTCCCGGGCCTGAATTCAGCCTTATGCAAGACGAAAACAGCCTCGTGGTTGCAGCATAAATAGATAAATAAGGCTTATAGAAATCATAAATTCAGAACAACAAACTAAATATCTCAGTTTTACAGATTCAAATTCCACAAATGCCGCCAGTACCTATAGTGGCGATTGAACGCCGCAACCGTGGCTCAACGCCGTAACACGGACGGGGTTCCTTAACCACACCACACAATCTGTTCTGAGGAGATCACCATGGGTGATGCATTGGGGCTTATCGAAACCAAAGGTCTGGTGGCCTGCATTGAAGCCGCGGATGCCATGTGCAAATCCGCCAACGTGGAGCTGATCAGCTATGAAAACATCGGCTCCGGCCTGGTCACCGTCATGGTGAAGGGGGATGTCGGCGCGGTGAAAGCGGCGGTGGATTCCGGCGTGGAGTCGGCACAGCGCATCGGTGAAGTGGTGACCTCGCTGGTCATCGCCCGTCCGCACAACGACATCAACAAAATCGTCATTAAACACAAGGCTTGAGGCCGGGAGATCGCAAATGGGTGATGCATTGGGTTTGATTGAAACCAAGGGCCTGGTGGCCTGCATTGAAGCGGCGGATGCCATGTGCAAAGCCGCCAACGTTGAGCTGATCGGCTATGAGAACGTCGGCTCTGGCTTGGTCACCGCCATGGTGAAAGGCGACGTAGGGGCCGTGAAAGCCGCGGTGGACTCCGGCGTGGAATCCGCACAGCGCATCGGTGAAGTGGTGACCTCGCTGGTCATCGCCCGCCCGCACAACGACATCAGCAAGATTGTCGCCCACTACAAAATTGCCGAATAACGGGAGAGAACATGATGAAAGAAGCGCTTGGTCTGATTGAGACCAAAGGCCTGGTGGCCTGCATCGAAGCGGCAGATGCCATGTGCAAGGCCGCCAACGTCGAGCTGATCGGCTATGAGAACGTCGGTTCTGGCCTGGTCACCGCCATGGTGAAAGGCGACGTCGGCGCGGTCAATGCGGCGGTGGATTCCGGTGTGGAAGCGGCGAAACGCATTGGCGAAGTGGTGACCTCTCGCGTCATCGCCCGCCCGCACAACGACATCGAAAAAATCGCGGCGCAGCACAAGGCATGACCTGAGAGGGCACGCCCCGCCCGCACTTTTTTAGTCTGATGAAGGATAGATTCATGATTGAACTCGATACCGATTTGCTCTCCCGCCAGAACGCGAGAGAACTGGTGCGCAACGCCAAACAGGCGCAGGTGATTATGGCCACCTTTTCGCAGCAGAAAATCGACGCCATCGTGAAGAACGTGGCCGAAGAAGCCGCGCGCCATGCCGAAACGCTGGCGAAAATGGCCGCAGAAGAGACCGGTTTTGGCAACTGGCAGGACAAGGTGCTGAAAAACCGGTTCGCTTCGCTGCACGTTTACGATGCCATCAAAGAGATGAAGACCGTCGGGATCATTCATGACGATCAGGTGAAAAAAGTGATGGATGTGGGCGTGCCGCTGGGCGTGATCTGCGCGCTGGTACCCTCCACCAACCCCACCTCCACCATCTTCTACAAAACCCTGATCGCCCTCAAGGCGGGCAATGCCATCATCTTCTCGCCGCACCCGGGCGCACGCCAGTGCAGCTGGAAAGCCATCGAAATCGTCAAGCGCGCCGCCGAAGCCGCCGGTGCCCCGGCGGGCATCGTGGACGGTGTCACCCAGCTGACCCTGGAGGCCACCTCCGAGCTGATGCACAGCAAGGACGTGTCGCTGATCCTGGCAACCGGTGGCGAAGGCATGGTGCGCGCGGCCTATGCCTCCGGCACCCCGACCATCAGCGGCGGCCCGGGCAACGGCCCGGCCTTTATCGAGCGCAGCGCCGACATTCACCAAGCGGTGAAGGACATCATCACCAGCAAGACCTTCGACAACGGCGTGATCTGCGCCTCCGAACAGTCGATCATCGTCGAACGCTGCATCTATGACGAGGTTCATCGCGAGCTGGCGGCCCAGGGCGCCTACTTCATGAACGAAGACGAAGCCGCCAAGATGGCTGCCCTGCTGCTGCGCCCGAACGGCACCATCAACCCGAAAGTGGTGGGCAAGACGGCGCTCCATCTCAGCCAGCTGGCCGGTTTCAGCGTCCCCCCCAGCACCCGCGTGCTGGTGGCAGAACAGACCACCGTCTCCCACAGCAACCCCTACTCCCGTGAAAAGCTCTGCCCGGTGCTCGGCCTCTACGTGGAAGAGGAGTGGCGCGCCGCCTGTCATCGGGTGGTCGAGTTGCTGACCAACGAAGGGCTGGGCCACACCCTGGTGATCCATACCCGCAACCAGGACGTGATCCGCCAGTTCAGCCTTGAAAAACCGGTCAACCGGATCCTGATCAACACCCCGGCCGCCCTCGGCGGCATCGGTGCCACCACCAACCTCACGCCGGCACTGACCCTCGGCTGCGGCGCCGTCGGCGGCGGCTCCAGCTCCGACAACGTCGGCCCGATGAACCTGCTCAACATCCGCAAGGTGGGTTACGGCGTGCGCACCATCGAAGAGTTGCGCGCCCCCATCCAGCCGGTTGCAGTGCAGCCCACCTGCGCCGCCCCGGCAGCGCCCCAGCCCTGCAGCATCCTCGACGATGCCCGCTTCAGTGCCCCAGCGCCAGCCTGCCACAGCACCGACGACCGCTTTGCCGGCGCCAGCGCCGAGGTCGGCGGCGAGATCAGCGAGCAGAACGTGGAGCGGGTCATCCGTCAGGTGCTTGAGCGCCTTGGCAAGTAACCCATTGAGATAAGGCGATAAGAACCATGATTCTCGCAAAGGTAACCGGACATGTCGTCGCCACGCAGAAGTGCGATGAGCTGCGTGGCAGCAATCTGCTGCTCATCACCCAGCTGGACGATCAGCAGCAACCGATGAAGGACCGCTCCTGGGTCGCCGTCGACAGTGTCGGCGCAGGCATGCACGACGTCGTACTGGCCGAGGAGTACCTCGCGCTCAACAGAGACCGCTACAAGGCCATGTCGGTGGTCGCCATTGTCGAGAAGGTGTTTCGGGACGCTTGAGGAGTGAATGACCCAATGAGTGAATTTTTGCTGAAACCCCGGATCCGCTTCGGTCAGGACGCCCTGTCCGCCCTGGCTGAAGTGCCCGCCCGCCAGGCGCTGCTGGTCACCGATCAGATGATGGTGAAAGTTGGCCTGGCCGACCGGGTGACGCAGATCCTGCGCCAGCGCGGCATCCCTTTCCAGTGCTGGGACGATGTAGTGGCCGATCCGGACATCACCACGGTCGTGCGCGGCATGAAGCTCATGGACAGCTGCTATCCGGATCTGGTGATCGCGCTCGGCGGCGGTTCGGTGATTGATGCAGCCAAAGCGGTCATGTTCGCCCTGGCGCAAACCCGCCCGAACCTGGGGCGCGAGCGCCCCTGTTTCGTGGCCATCCCGACCACCAGCGGCACCGGTTCGGAAGTGACCAGCTTCTCGGTGGTCAAGGCCCGCAGCGAGAAGCTGGTGCTGGTCGACCCGTCATTGCTGCCGGATATCGCCATTCTCGATCCGTCGCTGGTGGCATCGGTACCGCCCGCCATCACCGCCGACACCGGGATGGACGTGCTGTGCCACGCGCTGGAGGCCTATGTCTCCCGGGCGGCCAGCGACTTTTCCGACGCATTGGCGGAGAAGGTGGTGCAGCAGGTCTTTCGCTACCTGCCCGCCTGCTGGCGCGACGGCCACGATCTGCTGGCGCGGGAGAAGATGCACAACGCCTCTTGCATGGCGGGCATGGCCTTCACCAACGCCTCGCTCGGCATCACCCACAGCCTGGCCCATGCCCTCGGCGGCGTGTTCCGCGTCCCGCACGGGCGTGCCAACGCGCTCCTGATGGCGCAGGTCGTGGCATGGAACGCCGACCACGACGGGCAGTGCGATACCCAGGCCGCCCACAAGTATGCCCGTCTGGCCCACCTGCTGGACCTGCCCGCCCAGACGCCGCGCGAGGGGGTCAACAGCCTGCTGGTGGCCATCCAGGCACTCAAAGACGAGATGAAGATGCCCGCCGGCATTGGCGATACCGGCCTCCTCGCTGCCGATTTCGACCAGCGGCTGGCGGAGATGGTCAGCCAGGCGCTGCGCGACAACTGCACTCCGACCAACCCGCGCGCGCCGGATGCCCGGGCATTGACCGAACTCTATCGCAAGGCATGGTGCGGCACTCTCGCCGCCGGCCATTAAGAACAAGAACTGGAGAACCTACCTCATGGCACACTACAGCTTAACGCCGCGCGTCAACGTGCTGGCTGAACGTTTACTGGCGCACACCAGCACCCTGTGCAGCGAACACGCCACGATTTTGAGCGGGCTGGATGGCGACATCGCGGGCATTCCCGCCGCCGTCAAACCGGCACGCCGCTTTTACGAGCTGATGCGCCAGCTGCCGCTGACCATCAATGCCGACGAGTTGATTGTCGGCAACCAGACCCGCACCCCGCACGGCGCCATTTTCCACGATGAAAGTGCCGGGCAGCGCCCGTCTACCTTCCAGTTCCTGAATCTGAACAGCGCCATCGACTCCCCCGACTACAAGCTGGTGGTGGAGAAGGGTGTGCTGGCCATCAAGCAGCAGCTGGAAGAGAAAACCCGCGCGCTGGGCAGCGCCGTCAGCCGCAGCGGCATGGACGAGGTCAACGGCTGCCGCGCCGCCATCCACGCCTGCGATGCCCTGATGGCACTGGCACAGAACCTGGCCAACAGCGCCGAAACCCTGGCCGCCGCCGAAACCAACCCGTTCCGCCAGGCCGAGCTGCGCGACAGCGCCGCCATTTTGCACCATGTACCGGCCCACCCGGCACGTAACTTCAAAGAGGCCTGCCAGTCGTTCTACCTGTTCCAGCTGGCGCTTCAACTCGACAACGGCAGCTATGCGGTCAACCCGGAAGGGGCCGACAAGGCGCTGCTGCCCTACTTCCAGCGCGACATCGCCAACGGCGCGCTGACCGAGCAACAGGCGTACGAGATCGTCGAGTGCCTGTGGTTCAAACTGGCAGAGCTGAGCGAAGTGCGCGCCACCTGCGCCATCGACGGCTACCCCATGTTTGATGCCCTGCTGCACGGCGCCAGCCTGGAGCAGGCGAGCATCAACCCGCTCTCCGAGATGTTCCTCTGCGCCCAGCAAAACCTGAGCGCCCTCAAGCTGCCGGTTCGCCTCTTTCGCGGAGTGCAGCACGTCTCTGTCGCCCCGTTCGCCGCCTGTGCCGATACGCCGGTGATGGAGGGGCTGACACCACGCCTGCAGCGCCTGCGCAACCACTATCTGACCGTGCGCCCCAGCGTCTCCATCTACCGGGCACTGGCCTTTACCGAGGTCGTCAAGGCCAACCCTGGCATGCCGACCATCTTGCTGCGGGCCAAGGCGTTCCGTCACGCCTGTGAAACCGCCCCCATCCTTATCCAGAACGACGAGCTGATCGTCGGCCACCCGTGCGGCAAGCCGCGCGCCGGCGCCTTCTCGCCGGACATTGCCTGGCGCTGGGTACGCGACGAACTCGAGACCATGAGCACCCGTCCGCAAGATCCCTTTGAAATCAGCGAGGCGGACAAGAAAACCATCCGTGAAGAGATAGTACCGTTCTGGGAAGGTCGCTCGCTGGACGAGATTTGCGAAGCGCAGTACCGGGAAGCCGGCGTCTGGGCCTTCAGCGGCGAGACCTTCGTCAGCGACCTCTCCTACCACCAGATCAACGGGGGCGGCGACACCTGCCCGGGCTACGACGTGCTGCTGTTCACCAAGGGGATGAACGGCATCAAGGCCGACGCCCAGGCCCATCTCGACCAGCTGAGCATGGAGAACCCGGACGACATCGATCGCATCTACTACTACAAGGCAGCGATCGAAACCTGTGAAGGGGTGGTCAACTACGCCCGCCGCATCGCGGCCCATGCCCGTGAACTGGCCGTGAAAGAACAGGATGCCCAGCGCCGCGCCGAGCTGCTGACCATCGCCGAGGTGAACGAGAACGTGCCGGCCAACCCGCCCAAGACCCTGCAAGAAGCGCTGCAGAGCATCTGGACGGTGGAGTCGCTGTTCGAGATCGAGGAGAACCAGACCGGTCTGTCACTCGGTCGGGTCGACCAGTACTGCTACCCCATGTTCGAAGCGGACATCCGCGAGGGCCGCCTGACCCACGAAAGCGCGCTCGAGCTGATGCAGGCCTTCATCATCAAGTGCGCCGAGCTGATGTGGATGTCGAGCGAGCTGGGGGCCAAATACTTCGCCGGATATCAGCCCTTCATCAACCTGACCGTGGGTGGCCAGAAGCGCAGCGGCGGCGATGCCTGCAACGATCTGACCTACCTCATCATGGATGCCGTGCGGTTCGTGAAGGTCTATCAACCGTCGCTGGCCTGCCGCATTCACAACCAGTCACCGCAGAAATACATGGAGAAGATCGTCGACGTCGTGAAGGCGGGGATGGGCTTCCCGGCCTGCCACTTTGACGACTCCCACATCAAGATGATGCTGCGCAAGGGCTTCGACTTTGAAGACGCCCGCGACTACTGCCTGATGGGCTGCGTCGAGCCGCAAAAGTCGGGGCGCATCTATCAGTGGACCTCCACCGGTTACACCCAGTGGCCCATCGCCATCGAGTTCGTGCTCAACCGGGGACGCATGGTGCTGTTCGACAGCCATCAGGGGCTGGATACCGGCGACCTGCGCGAGCTGCGCACCTTCGAGCAGTTCGATGCGGCGGTGAAACAGCAGATTGCCCACATCGTTCGCCTGTCGGCCATCGGCACCGTGATCAGCCAGCGCGTGCACCGCGACGTGGCGCCTAAACCGCTGATGTCACTGCTGGTGGAAGGCTGCATGGAGAAGGGCAAGGACGTCGCCGCCGGTGGCGCCGTGGTCAACCACGGGCCGGGCCTCATCTTCTCGGGGCTGGCGACCTATGTCGACTCCATGGCGGCAATCCGCAAGCTGGTGTTCGAGGAGCAGAGATACACACTCGAACAGATCCGCGATGCGCTGCTGGCCAACTTCGAAGGGTTCGAAGCGCTGCGCCGCGACTGCCTCAATGCGCCCAAGTACGGCAACGACGACAACTACGTCGACCAGTACGCGCTGGATATCACCGAGTGGACCGAGCGAGAGTGCCGCAAGTACAAGATGCTCTACTCCACCCTGAGCCACGGCACCCTCTCCATCTCCAACAACACCCCCATCGGCGAGCTGACCAACGCCACGCCGAACGGACGCCTGGCCTGGATGCCGCTCTCCGACGGCATCAGCCCGACCCAGGGGGCGGACAAGCAGGGGCCGACGGCCATCATCAAGTCCGTCAGCAAGATGAACGTGGAGACCATGAACATCGGCATGGTGCATAACTTCAAGTTCCTCAAGGGGCTGCTGGATACCCAGGAGGGACGCCATGGCCTCATCACCCTGCTGCGTACCGCCTCCATCCTCGGCAATGGCCAGATGCAGTTCAGCTATGTCGACAACGAAGTGCTGAAAAAGGCGCAGCAGGAGCCGGAGAAGTACCGCGACCTCATCGTGCGCGTCGCCGGCTACAGCGCCTATTTCGTCGAGCTGTGCAAAGAGGTGCAGGACGAGATCATCAGCCGCACCGTGATTGAGAAGTTCTGATCGATGCGTTGATAACCCGTCTTTCTTAATCGCCAGAATAACCGGAAGTACTCCGCAATGGCAGGTCGCAAATAATGCGACTGCGGCCTGCCACATCCGGAGAGGAGGCAAGCGTGATCGCAAATAATGAATTAACCGGCCGCATATTCAATATCCAGAAATATTCGATATATGACGGCGATGGCATTCGCACGCTGGTTTTTTTCAAGGGCTGCAACCTTCGCTGTCCCTGGTGCGCCAACCCTGAAGGGCTCAGCAGCCAATTTCAGGTGATGTTTTCACACGACAAATGCATCAACTGCGGTGACTGCGTGAATGTCTGTCCGGCCGGAGTCCATTACCGGGCCGAAGAGAACGGCAGCATGAAACACTTCATCGATCGCAATAAGGATTGCATTGGCTGCCGCAAATGCGAAGAGGTCTGCACCCAGCATGCGCTGGACATCATGGGCAAGGATGTCACCGTCAGCGAGCTGATGGAGATCATCATGCAGGACTATGACTTTTACATCTCCTCCGGCGGTGGCGTCACCATCGGCGGCGGCGAGATGAGCCTGCAGACCGACTTTGCCGTCGCGCTGTTTAGCGAATGCAAGAAAATGATGATCAATACCGCCATCGAGACCCAGGGCACCACCTCGCTGGCCAATTACCAGCAGCTGGCGCCCGTCACCGATACCTTTTTGTTCGATATCAAGCAAATCAACAGCGAACAGCATAAGGCGATGCTGGGTATCGGCAATGAAGGTATTCGCCGCAATCTGGAATGGCTGGTTGATTACGGCGCCAAGGTGATTGTGCGCATGCCGCTCATCCGTGGATATAACGATTCATGGGATGCCATTACCGGCGCCATCGAATATGTACAGAAATTGGCAAAGCGGGGAAATATCCTGCGGATCGACATGCTGCCGTACCACCAGCTGGGCCGCAAGAAATATGAGCGGCTGGATATGCCCTACCCGATTGCGCAAGACCCCTCTTACACGCCGGACGAATTGGATCGGCTGGAGGCCTTCTTTGCACAATTTGATTTCGATATTCGCTTGGTCCGCCATTAACAGGAGTCGACGATGAAAAGTTTGGGCGTAATTGAAACGCGAGGATTGGTCGCCGCCATTCAGGCGGTGGACGCCGCCTGCAAAGCGGCAGGCGTCAGCTGCATCGGCTATCGCAAGGTGGGCTCAGGGTTGGTGAGTGTCTGCTTCGAAGGGGAGATCAGCGCCATCCATACCGCCATCGAGCGTGGCGTCGCGGTGGCCGCCACCATCGACCAGCAGGTCCATTCCCTGGTGATTGCCCGTCCGGAGCCAAGCGCGGTAGCGGCGCTCGGCAACCTCAAGGGCTACCCGCCGCGCGCACCGGCCAACACCAAGAAGGAGATGACTACCGCAACAAGCGCTGTGCCGGCCCTGTCACCGGAAAGCAGTGCCGATACCGAACCGGCCACTCCACCTGCCAGCCAGCCAGCCGCGGATCAGGCGGAAGACCGACAGGCCGCGGCAAGAAAAGGGAAGAAAGCATGATCGATCCCCAACTGCATCAAAAGATCGCTGCCCGTCTGAGCCTGGTCAGCCCGGCGATCCCGGTCGGCATCTCGAATCGCCACGTCCACCTGGCACAACAGGATGTGGAGGCCCTGTTCGGCAAGGGCTACACCCTGACGCCGCTCAAACCGCTGCGCCAGCCGGGCCAGTTTGCCGCCGAAGAGTGCGTCACCGTGGTCGGCCCCAAGGGCTCGCTGACCCGGGTGCGGGTGCTCGGCCCGACCCGGCCGGTTTCACAGCTGGAGATCTCCCGCGCTGACTGCTTCACCCTCGGCATCAAGGCGCCGGTCCGTGAGTCAGGCCAGCTGGAAAATACCGGCAGCGCCCTGCTCATCGGCCCCGCCGGCCACGTGGAGTTGCGCTCCCAGGTGATCTGCGCCTGGCGCCATATCCACCTCTCGCCACAAGACGCTCGCCAGCTGAACGTGACCCACGGCCAGAAGGTGAGCGTGCGCAGCGACGGCGAGCGCCAGCTGACCTTCGATGAGGTGGTGGTACGGGTGCGCGACGATTTCGCGCTGGAATTTCACATCGATACCGAAGAGGCCAACGCCGCCGGCTTGAAAAACGGCGCGCAGGTCAAGCTGCTCGGCTAACGGAGATCCCCATGACAGACCAACAGATTGAACGCCTGGTCGAACAGATGCTCAGGCGCATGCAGCCACCGCTGCTGGTGATGGTGACCGCGGCCCAGGGCTATCGGCAGGCCATTCGAAATCGTCTGGCCGGCTGTGGGCAGCCCCTGCAGCTTGCGCTGGCAGCAGACATCGAGGATGGCGCGCTGTGGCAACCGCTGGGGGAGACAGTGCCGGCCAGCGTCTGGCAACAGGCCCTGCCGCCCGCCCCCTATCGCGCGCTGGTGCTGCCCTTTCTCGACTACCCGCTGGCGATGGACCTGCTGAGCGGCTCGCTGCAAAGCCCCGTCGCCCGGCGGCTGCACGACGCCCTGCTGAGCGGCTTGCCGGTGCTGGCGCTGCGCTATCACTGCGATCCCGCCAGCGAGCTGAACCAGCTGCTGGGGGCGCAACCGGGCACGCCATACGCCAAGCACATGCAGGCGGCGCTCAGCCGTCTGGGCGAGATAGGTGTGGTGCTGTGCACCATGAATGAACTGCTGGAGAGGCTGGCTCCGGCGAACGACGCAGCCCCTGTGCCGGCGGGCACGGCGCGCCGTTATCTCACGGTCAGCGATGTAGAGAAGGATCCGGCGCTGGCACAGACGGCCGAGGCCCAACTGACCGATGCCGCCATCGATTTTTTGAAAAGCAGAAGAAAAGAAAAACAACCTTACCTTAAATAACAAACCCGGAGTTTAACTTATGTCTTCAAAAACAAAATGTTGGCTATGGATGCTGCTGGTGATCGTGTCCGAAACCTCGGCCACCTCCACCCTCAAGATGTTTGGCAGCAGTGAAGGAACCACCAAGATGCTGCTGCTCGGCCTGCTCGTGCTGCTCTATTGCACCTGCTACTACTCCCTCTCCCGCGCGGTAAAAGACATTCCCGTTGGGCTTGCCTACGCCACCTGGTCCGGCACCGGCATCCTGGT
The DNA here is from genome assembly GCF_027707585.1 of Aeromonas sp. QDB39. Taxonomy (NCBI): domain Bacteria; kingdom Pseudomonadati; phylum Pseudomonadota; class Gammaproteobacteria; order Aeromonadales; family Aeromonadaceae; genus Aeromonas; species Aeromonas sp. QDB39. Next base: position 28,372 of record NZ_JAPCIV010000029.1, read on the forward strand.
GGTCTCCACGCTGGGGATGGCGTTTTACGGCCAGCACCCGGACACCGCCGCCATGATCGGCATGGCCGTCATCGCCAGCGGCATCGTCATCATGAACCTGTTCTCCAAGATGGGCAGCGAAGAGGGCAGCGATGCCTCCGCCGAGCCCCTCACTCCCCCCATGAACAACAACATCGCCAACTGACGCAAAAGGAATGACCCATGTTTAATTTCGGATTTTTATGGCTGGCGCTCTCTATCGGCTCTGAAATCACCGGCACCTCGATGATCAAGAAGACCAACGGTTTCAGCAGACTGGGGCCATCCATACTGGTCGTTTGCGCCTACAGCCTGTGCTACTTCGCCCTCACCCGTGCCATGAGCACCATTCCGGTCGGGGTAGCCTATTCGCTCTGGTGTGGCTTCGGCATCGTCGGGGTCACCATCTGCTCGATGCTCCTCTACAAGCAAAAACCGGATCTGCCCGCCATCCTGGCGATGGCGCTGATCATCTCGGGCGGGGTGATCATGAATGTCTTCTCCAGCATGTAACGCCGTGACAAGACCCTGGCAGTGGCGCTCTGCCCCTGCCACCGGCGCGCCGGCATGCCAGCCCTGACACGCCCTGCCGGGTAACAAGCCGGCAAGCGTGCAAATAGAGAAAGGCCCAAGCTGTCTGGCAGCTTGGGCCTTGAAGATGGCGGAGAGACAGGGATTCGAACCCTGGGTGGCATTGCTGCCACAATTGATTTCGAGTCAATCCCGTTCGGCCACTCCGGCATCTCTCCACGGGGCATCATTGTTACCGGAGCCGCCTCTGGAAATCAACTTGAATCTCTTTAAAGATCAAACGACTGCACATAAAACCAGCAGGTGAGCGTGCACCCGGTGGCGAGATACTCTCCGCTGTCGTGCCTGCTGTCGATGCAGTACCGACGCCGAGACACGTCCCCTGCACCGGTGCCGCCGGTGCTACTCACCACTCATCCCCTCTCCCACCGCCCGCCAGGCATGCTGTTCATTGCAGGTTATGCTGCCTTGCATTAAAAACGGGCAAGAAACGGTCAACATGATGGATTGCCACGTCGGGACCCGGCTGTAGCCCTGGCCGGCCAAGCTGGCAATCGTCACCCGTTTGACTGACAATTTCCCCCTTTTACCCAAGGCGGTCGCCTCGCGGCCCCCTCATCTCAATCAGACAGGAAGTACATGTTCATAGCACGAACCCTCTCATTGCTGGCGCTGACCGCCAGCCTGCTGACGGCTCCGGTCCTCGCCACCACCTACCCGCTGCCCCCGGCAGGCAGCCGCCTGATCGGCGAACTGGAGGACTACATAGTCCAGCCAGATGAACATCTTGAGCTCATCGGCAAGCACACCCAGATTGGTTTTCTGGCGCTGCTCGAAGCCAATCCGGGGGTCGATCCCTATTTGCCCAAACCGGGCACCCGGCTGACCCTGCCGACCCAGATGCTGCTGCCGGACGTGCCTCGCGAGGGCATCGTCATCAATCTGCCGGAGCTGCGCCTCTACTATTTCCCGAAAGGCAAAAGCGAGGTGATGGTGCTGCCCATCGGGATCGGTGACATAGGGCGAGAGACGCCGGAGATGACCACCACGGTGATCGCCAAGAACCCCAATCCGACCTGGGTGCCTGGCCCCATGGTGCGCAAGTCCTGGCTCGAGCAAAAAGGGATCACCCTGCCGGCGGTGGTGCCGCCCGGTCCCGACAATCCCCTCGGCAAATTCGCCATGCGCCTCGGTTATGGCAAGCAGGACTACCTCATCCACGGCACCAACAAGGATTTTGGCGTCGGTCTGCGGGTCAGCGCCGGCTGTATTCGGCTGCGCCCCGACGACATCGAGGCCCTGTTCAAGATTGTCCCCATCGGCACTCAGGTGCGGGTCATCAACCAGCCGGTCAAAACCGCCATCGAGCCCGATGGCCGCCACTGGCTGGAGGTGCACTCACCGCTCTCTCGTACCGAACTGGAGCTGGAGCAGGGTGCCCCGCTGATCCTCTCCCCTGAGGTGGAGGCCTTCATCGCCAAACCGGAAGTCGATGGTGACAAGGCCGCCGGCGTGCTAAACAGCAAGAACGGTATCCCCCGTCCCGTCAGCGGCTGATGGCCAACCATGTTCACGAGGATCTTCATGAGCTACCGCGTTTTTTGTCTGCTGGCCCTGCTGCTGAGCCCGGCGGTATCGGCCGACATCCTCTGGATGGACAACGGTGACCGGCTGACCGGCACCATAGAGGAAATAGGTGACCAGCAAGTGCGCATCGCGCTCCCTTACAGCGCCCCCGTCACCGTCAAGCGCGAGGCGGTCAAGCGCTGGCGCATCGAGAAGCAGGACAAACCCAAACCGACCGTCAAGACCGGCATTACCCTGCTGGCCCTGACGCCGGATGACCAGAAAGCCTGGCTGTGGAGCGGCAGCAGCGATCTGAACGTCAAGCTCAAGCACAGCGACAAGCAGACCAACAACGTCAACCTGAAGGCCTCCACCGAGGTGGCCAACCTCGACTGGCGCTATACGCTGGATGGGGAGTACATCTACGAGACCGCCAACAACGTCACCAACAGCCATGAGTACCGGCTCAAGCCCATGCTGGACTTCTTCTTCGACCAGCGCTGGTTTCTGCGCTCCGCCGTCGACTTTGAATACCAGATGCTGGACCCCGAATACATGGATGTGGGCTATGTGACCGGGCCTGGTTACCGGTTCTGGAACGACAAGCGGCGACGGCTGGAGCTGATCAGCCAGGCAGGATTGGAGCGTTCCTACTTCCGACCGGGTTATTGGGACGACTTCATCATCCCCGATATCTTCAACGACAGGATCATCAACTATCCCCTGATGGGCCTTGGCTGGGACTACCGCCAACCCATCGCACTCTGGTCGGAGCAACTGGAGCTGTTCAGCAAGGGCACCTACAAGCGCTATCTGGACCAGCCCTCGACCTACATCACCCGGGAGCAGGCCGTAAAAGGCAGCCTGGGGATGCGCTACTACTTCAACGATCACCTGCGCCTCTCCTGGTCGAGCGAGCTCGATTGGGAAGACTCCAGATTGGATTATCAAGGTGTTCAGACACCCTTATCAGGCAAAGAGTGGCGCCATTTGATCAGCTTGGGGGCCAGCTTCTAGCCCTCGGGGCAAGCCATGGATGTGTGAGTGGCGCCTACATAGAGGCAACATAGGCAAGTGCAACAAACCGCCATAAACAAAACAGGCTCACCGAGGTGAGCCTGTTTTTTTCAATACGATTCGTGCCAGCGGGTGACACCGTCCCCCCGTCAGAAGTAGATCCGGGTGACCGATTCAATGACGCAGCCTGGGCGACGAATACCCTCGATCTCGACCTTGATCTCCTTGAGCAGCTCCAGCCCACCCTTGATCGGGGTAACCCGAGCCAGCTTGGTGCGGGCACGGATGTTGCTGTCCACCTTGATGGGGTACGGGAAACGCACCTGATCCAGGCCGAAGTTCACCACCATGCGGGCGGTCGGAAACTCGGGGGCGGCCTCGTTGATGCTGCCCGTCAACCGCGGCAACAACGCCAGGGTCAGGAAGCCATGGGCAATGGTGGTCTTGAACGGTGACTCGGCCGCTGCGCGCTCCGGATCGGTGTGGATCCACTGGTTGTCACCGGTCACGGCGGCAAACTCGTTGATCATCTGCTGGTTGACCAGCAGCCACTCACCGACATGGGTCTCTTCGCCGATGCGCTCCTGCAAGGTGGAAAACAAGGCTGCTGCCTCGCCGCTGAGTTCGACGGCAGGGGTATCCAGCGGCACGGGCTGGCCGTTGACGGCTTGCGCCGCGCCCTGCTGTTGCTGCGTGGACTGGCTGTCGCTCTGCAAATCCAGCACCCGGCCCAGCAGAGGGTGGAGGTGTGCCTTTTGCTGAAACTCACGCCAGTAGTCGCGGATCGCCGGAGAGAGCCAATCCTTGAGCTCAAAGGGGTGCTGCGCCAGTATTTCGCGCTTGCGCTTCAGAAAATCGACAACTTTCATGTACCGATCCCTATTCGATTCAAAGCCTGTAAAGAGGTCTAACCAGTCCTATTTTATGAAAGTTTCAACTGCAAGTGCAAAAAAATCTCAGCGTACAACTGTACCGAGGATGAAAGTGATCACTAACATGCAGGCGCCAACCCAGATGACACAAGGGGAAAAACGATTGTCGTGGGTGCCGGGTATCGACCCAGACTGACCACTGACGCTCCCCAAAAAACAGGGGAATACCATCGGTATACCCCTTGTCGTTGTCCCGCTTCAGTCGGCTCAGGCGTTATTGTGCGCCATCGGCGACCACCACTGTTTGCTGGCCGCCTCGTCCAGGAAAGACCAGGCCAGGACCCGGCTGATCTTGTTGCCCTGGGCCATCTCGAGCACCCGCACCTGACGGGCCCCGACCCGGCTCAGCCCCTGCTTGGCCGCCGGCAGGTTCTCTTTTTTTGACACCAGCGAGCTAAACCAGAGGCACTGGCTGGCGAATGCTTTGCTCTGAGTGATCATACTGGCCAGAAAGGCGGCCTCCCCCCCTTCGCACCAGAGCTCGGCCCTCTGGCCGCCGAAATTGAGCACCGGCTTGGCCGTCGCCTCCTTGCCCAGGTTGCGCAGCTTGCGCTCCGTTCCCTTGCTCGCCTCTGCCAGTGAAGCATGAAAGGGAGGATTGCAGAGGGTCAGCGCAAAACGCTCGCGCGGCGCCACAATCCCCTGAAAGATGTCGCCGGCCCTGCCCTGCAGACGGCATTCGATCTGGCTGCCCAGCCCGTTGCTCTTGGCCAGCAGGGTAGCGGCCTTGACCGACACCGGATCGATGTCGGAGCCGACAAAGCGCCAGCCATATTCGCGGGCCCCCAGCAGCGGATAGATGCAGTTAGCACCGACCCCGATATCCAGCACCCGCACACTCTTGCCGGTCGGCACCTTGCCGGCACTCTCGGCCAGCAGATCGGCCACCCGATGCAGATAGTCCACCCGCCCCGGAATGGGCGGGCAGAGATAACCGGCCGGCAGATCCCAGTGCGCAATGCCATAGTGCAGCGCCAGCAACGCCTTGTTCAGCGCCTTGACGGCGGCCGGATCGGCAAAGTCCAGGGTCTGGGTACCGTGCTCGTTGACGAACACGAAGGGTTGCAGCTCGGGGGTACGCTGGCAGAGCGCATCGAAATCATAGGGAGCCTGATGGCGATTGCGTGGATGCAATCCGGATTTGCGGTCGGAATGGGTCTTCATGCTGGGCCTGCCGAGGAAAACGGGCCCACACTATAGTGACTTGGCCCCGGAAAGTCTAAATGACGGCCATAAAAAACCGGGCTGTCGAGCCCGGTTCAAGTGAGGTTGGAAAAACAGTCCGTACTGCGAGCCGTTTGTCCAGCCTGACTCAGATGTCGATCCGGCGTGCCTGCCAGAATTTGCTGCGCCAGTAGGAGCTGTCGAGCTTGGAGCGCGTCACCCCGGCGCGGGTGGAGGCGTGAATGAATTCACCATTGCCCACATAGATGCCGACATGATTGAGACGGCGATTGATCTTGAAGAAGACCAGATCACCTTCGACCAGATCCTGCTTGGAAACGCGGGTGCCTTCATGGACTTGGGAGCGGGTATCACGGGGAAGTTCGATGCCGACGGCGTTGCGGAACACTTCACGGGCGAAGGCGGAACAATCGATACCGCGCTGGCTGCTGCCGCCCATGCGGTAAGGAACACCGCGCCACTCTTTGTATACTGTCAGGATTTCGTTTACATCTGGGGTTTGCGAAGCTTCCGGTTCAATAACGGGTTCCATCATGGAAACTTCAATCTTGCTCGCGACCTCGGGCTGGGGTGCCGAGGCACAACCCACCATTCCGAGCGCGACCAGCAGTAGCATCAGGTGGCGCAATCCTTTATCCCCGCAAAATAGTAAAACTTGTTAAAATACGGCCCGAACGGGCAATTTATAAGGCAACAGCACCCGACTATATCCAAGAATTCTATCGAGGCAAGCGAAAATCCCTATCGACATCACATTTTTGCAAGGAAATGCATTATTTTTCCTGATTAATGTGATCGTGGCCAAACAATATACAATCTCGAAAGGGGCCACCCAGGCCGGATCAAACTGACTTTTATCGCTGTTTCAGCATGCTTTTTAAGTGAAAAATTATGATCTCTGTGGATCTCTATTTGTTAAAACCGGCAAACACGGACGCCGACCAGCTGAGCCTGCTGCAAACCCTGCTCTCCCCCGAAGAACGGCAGACATGGCAGTCAATCGGTCAGCTGGCACGCCGCCAGGAGTACCTGCTCAGCCGTGGCTTGCTGCGACGGCTGCTGGCCGAGCGCCTGCAGTGCCGCCCCGATGCGCTGCAGTTTTGCAGCAACCCGCACGGCAAGCCGGCGCTGAGCGACGGGCGCTGGCAGTTCAACCTCAGCCACAGCGGTGACTGGCTGGCGATCGCCCTCTGTGCCGCCGGCCCGCTCGGAGTGGATATAGAGATGGGTCAGCGGCGTCGCCAGATTCTGCCACTGGCCTGCCGTTTTTATGCGCAGAGTGAATATGAGTGGCTGCTCGCCCTACCCGAGGCGGAGCAAGAGCCGGCCTTCTATCGGCTCTGGTCGCGTAAGGAGGCGGTATTGAAGGCTCAAGGCGCTGGCATCGCCGCCGGCCTCGACAAGGTGCGCTTCGTGCCAGAGGAAGCGTGGCGGCTCGACAACCAACTCGATGAACAGGATTACCGGGTGCAGGATTGGCCCATCGGCCGAGGCTGGCTCAGCCTGGCGGCACCGACTCTCGCCGTCAACGGCTGGCTGCTCGACGGCAGCTTGAATTCTGTGCCCATCAACCCCATGTTAACTCACACCATTTTCCAAGAGTCAGCCTCATGATCGTCGACATCCATCCCCAGAATTTCCAAAGCGCCCTGATCGATGCTTCCATGAAAAAGCCGATCGTCATCTATTTCCACGCCCCCCAGATGCCGGAGTGTCAAGCCATGACCCCGCAGGTGGAAGCGTTGGTCGGTCCGGCCAATCCCCAGGTGACCCTGGCCAAAGTGGACATGAACGATCCGCAGTTGCAGCCGCTGGCTGGCCAGCTCGGCCTGCGCGCCCTGCCGGCGCTGGTACTGTTCCACCAGGGCCGCCCTGACGAGCAGGCCATTCTGGAAGGCCCGCAGGACGAAGCCACCCTGCGCCACTACTTTGCCGCCTTCGCCCCCAAGGAGGAGGAGTTGCTGTTCGAACAGGGGCAACAGGCACTGGCGGAGGGTCAGGCGGACCTTGCCTATGCCCATCTCGGCAAGGCCCATCAGCTGGCACCGGAGCGCCACGACATCAGCCTGTGGCTCATTCAGGCGGCGCTCGATCTCAATCTGCTGGACGAAGCGCAGGAGCGACTGGGCAAGATCCCGATGATCGCCCAGGACGATCACTACCAGACCCTGACATCCCGGCTGGCACTGGCCCAGCAGGCCGCCGACAGCCCGGAGCTGCGGGCGCTGGAAGCCCGTCACCAGCAGGAGCCGGACAACTTTGCCCTGGCCCAGGAGCTGGCGGTGCAATACAGCCAGGCCGGCCGGCAGGAAGAGGCGCTGACGCTGCTGTTTGCCATCCTCAAGCGGGATCTCGCCTTCGGTGATGCCAAGAAGACCTATCTCGACATCCTGACCACCATGGGCAGCAACCCGGCGGCGCAGAGCTACCGTCGCAAGCTCTACAGCCTGCTCTACTGATCGATGCGGAAATGAAAAACGGGGTGATGCCGAGTGTTCGGCATTGCCTTGTCAGGCGGGTATCAGCGGGGAAAACGCGGGAATTTGACGAATTTCAGGCAAAAAAAAATGGCGCATAACTGCGCCATTTTTTTCGCATGGATTACTTCTTGTAGGAAGTAGCCATGTTGTCGATGCGCTGGTTAGCACGCATAGCTTCTTGCTTGGCTTCTGCAACATCAGCAGCGATCTTGGATTGATCAGCACGAACAGCGCTAACATCTTGAGCCAGTTGGTCAACTTTGTTAGACAGATTCTGAACGGAAGTTTCCAGTTCGCTGGTGTTTGCACAACCGCCCAGCAGAGCGGACAGACCAACAACACCTACCAACAACATTTTTTTCATTTTAAAAGCTCCCTTTAACTCGCCAGACGTTTAGCAAGCGGCGTGATTATGGCACAAAAAAATCATAGTTTGGATAGGCCCCATCACAGATAAATGCATTAAAACCCTCATTTTTTTTTAAACGTACACTTTTTGTGCAAAGTTAAGCCAAAAATGAGGGTCTCTGGATGAGGTTCGCACAAAGCGTAACCAAATTTTGGGCTTATTACAATTTCGTATGAGGCTCAGGCTGAACGTTCTGACAGCAATTGACGATATTGCACCAGATCCTCGATGGTCAGCACCGGCATCTGATGCTGGCGACCGAATGCCACCAGATCCGGCAGCCGCGCCATGGAACCATCTTCCTTGGTCAGTTCGCACAACACCCCGAACGGTTTGAGTCCGGCCAGCTGCATCAGATCGACCGTGGCTTCGGTGTGGCCGCGACGGGTCAACACCCCGCCGGTGCGGGCCCGCAGCGGGAAGACGTGGCCCGGGCGGTGCAGGTCTGACGGTCTGGCGCCGTCGGCGATGGCGGCCCGGATGGTGGTGATGCGATCGGCCGCCGACACGCCGGTGGTCACCCCCTGCGCCGCTTCGATGGTCACGGTGAAGGCGGTCTGATAATGGCTGGAGTTGGCCTCCACCATCATCGGCAGTTCGAGCTGGCGTACCCGTTCGTCGGTCAGGCAGAGGCAGACGATGCCGGAACACTCGCGGATCATCATCGCCATCTGTTCGTTGGTCATGGATTCGGCGGCGAAGATGAGATCCCCTTCGTTCTCCCGATCTTCATCGTCGGCCACCAGCACGCCGCGGCCGGCACGCAGAGCCGCCAGCGCCGCTTCGACACGGGCAATGGGATCACCAAATTCACTGAGAAGAGACTGATTCATGGTAAGACTCCTAAACAAGACAAGGACCAGAATCAGGGCATGGAAAGGCAGACAGAGATAGGTATGCAGCGGCCGGCCCATGGGGCTTGCCTGCAATATCTGTCTTATCCTCTTTCATCCGGACTATGACCGTCGGCTCCGGCATCTCACCGGATCTGCTGACCCCGTCCCGGTGCAATACCGGGTCGGGCGCTCGCGGGCTCCCCGAGTCACATCGGGATACCGCCGGTGGGGAATTTCACCCCGCCCTGAGAATAAGCGCAGACAGCGTAAAGAAAAAAAACGCCGGATACCAGCCCAAAACCCATCAAAGATGAATAGCGTACCGCTTGTGGCCGCATTGCATCAGGGCGCACGGCGCACTGTCTTTTCTGATTTTGTTTGTGGCATAGTGCCTGAAAAAACGCGCAGCCTGCGCAGACTCAGGCGCCAACAACACAAACGGAATCATGACAGAGATGGAAAAGAAAATACTGCTGACGGACTGCCCGGACGCCAAGGGCCTCATCGCCAAGATCACCAACATCTGCTATAAGCACCAGCTCAACATCAACAAGAACGACGAGTTCGTGGATCACGAGAATGGCCGCTTCTTCATGCGCACCGAGCTGGAGGGACGCTTCAACGACGAGACCCTGCTGGCCGACCTCGATGATGCCCTCCCCGCCGGTGCCCAGCGCCGCCTGGTCAAGGCCGGCAAGAAGCGCATCGTCATCCTGGTGACCAAGGAGACCCACTGCCTCGGCGACATCCTGATGAAGAACTACGCCGGTGCGCTGGACATGGACATAGTCGCGGTGATCGGCAACTACGACACCCTCGCCGAGCTGACCGGCAAGTTCGACATTCCGTTCCACACCGTCAGCCACGAGGATCTGAGCCGCACCGAGCATGAAGAGCAGGTACGCGCCATCATCGACGGCTACCAGCCCGACTACGTGGTGCTGGCCAAGTACATGCGGGTGCTGACCCCGAGTTTCGTCGAGGCCTATCCGCGCAAGATCATCAACATCCACCACTCCTTCCTGCCCGCCTTCATCGGTGCCCGCCCCTATCGCCAGGCGTTCGATCGCGGGGTCAAGCTGATCGGCGCCACCGCCCACTTCGTCACCGACGATCTGGATGAGGGCCCCATCGTCGAGCAGGACGTGATCCACGTCGATCACACCTTCAGCGCCGACGACATGGCCAAGGCCGGCCGCGACGTGGAGAAATCGGTGCTGAGCCGGGCACTGGAGCTGGTGCTGAACGAGCGGGTGTTCGTCTACGGCAACAAGACGGTGGTATTCAAGTAATCCCGGCCACTGAAAACAACAAAGGCTCCCGCGGGAGCCTTTGTTTTATGTGCACGAAAGCAACGTCAATCAGAGCGGCAGACCGTTGACGGTCATGGCGCCCTTGTCGAGCTTGAGCTCGGCCGTCAGCTGCTCCTTGTCCGCCTTGAGGTAACCCATGGCGGCGAACTGATCCAGCATGGGCGCCAGCTGCGGCACCGCCTTGCCCAGCTTGCCGCTCAGGTTCGCGTGCAGCAGGCCGGAGAGCGCGTGCATCCCCTCTTCGCTGTTGAACAGCTGCTCGAGCGAGGTGGCCGCCAGCTTGATGTCGCCCTTCATGGCCACCGGCTCGCCATTGAGATGGGAGCTCAAGTCCACCAGCTCCAGCGTGGCGCCACGCTTGAGCATCTTGTCTAGCGCCTGCTGGATCGCTTCCTCTTCCACGCCCTGGCCGCTGGAGGCCTGCAGCGCCTGATAGCCTTCCAGATCAAGCCCCTTCAGATTGAGGGCAAGCTTGCTCTGGGTCAGCGCCAGGTTGTCGGTCTCGTTCTCCAGATTGAGGGTGTCCACCTTCATCTGGTAGCTGCTGGAGAGGGTCTGGGCATCATCCCCCGCCAGCTGGGTTTCGGTGGTCAGTCCCTGCAGGGAGACCTTGACGCTGTCCGGCAGCTGTACCGACAGCGCGGAGAGGGTCATGTCGCTGCGCGGAGAGAGCCAGATCCCGCTGATCTCGGCCATGTCGGCACTGCCCTTGAGCTCGGCCAGTACCATGTCCATCTTGTTCTGCTCTTCGTGCACCGTCATGCCCTGCCAGTGGAAGGTGACGTGACCATTGCCTTCCAGATCGCCGTGATAGTCGCCCTTCATCGGCAGGAAGTTGAACTCGTCGAGCCCCTGCTTGATCTTGAACTCGTTGGCCCAGAAGCGGCTGCTGTTGCTGGCGGTCCACAGGCTGCTGACCGACTCGATGCCGAACTGCCACTGCTCCATCTTGAAGGCGTTGAACACCGGCGCCAGCGAACCCTGCTTGGTGTCGAGCAGCATGTGGCTCTTGATGTAGAGCGGCAGGATGCGGCTGTTGACGATGAACTGCGCCTCGACCGGCTCACTCCCCTCCAGCTGACCATCCAGGCTGGCCAGGGTCTGCGGGGTGACGACCACCTTCAGCACACCATCGCGGGCGAACAGGTTGCTCGAACTCGGCTGCCAACTCAGTTCGACGCCGCTCTCCTGCTTCACCTTGGCGATCTGCTCGGCCATGATGCGATCGAACGTGTTGCCCGTGTACCAGCAGGCACCCAGCCCACCCACCACCAAGGCCGCCGTGACGGCCAGCGCTACTCGCTTCTTCATCTTCTTCTGTTTCTCCAGGGAGTGATTGCCGCACTCTACGGGGCCAGCTTGGGGCTAGGCAAGCGCAATTCGGCGCCTGCCGCAATTAAGTGATGTCACAACAAGGGGCTGAACAGGTAGAACATGTTCTCCATCACCTTCTTGTACCAGGGGCGTGCCCGCCACTTGGCCAGCGACATGGGGGTCGCCTCTATCATGTAGCCCTGCACCAGCTGGGTCATCTCGGCGACGAACACCGGGTTGTCGATGAGCAGGGTCACCTCGAAGTTGAGCCAGAGGCTGCGCCGGTCCAGATTGACCGTGCCCACCAGGGCGAAGTCGTCATCCACCAGCACGCTCTTGGTGTGCAGCAGGCCGGCGTCATAGCGATAGACCTCCACCCCCGCCTCCAGCAGCTCCTCCATGAAGGCGTTGCAGGCGTAATTGGCCATCAGGGAGTCGTTGCGCGCCGGCAGCACCAGCTGCACCTGCACGCCGCGGGCCGCCGCCGAGGAGAGCGCCGCCGCCAGCGGATCGTCCGGCACGAAGTAGGGGGTAGTCAGCACCAGATGGTGGCGGGCCTGGTAGATGGCCAGCAGCAGGCTCTGCTGGATGCAGTCGCCGCCGACGAAGGGGCCGGATGGAATGAGCTGGGCCCGGTAGTTGCTCTGGGGCCAGGCCTCCGGCTCGTGCTGCAGGCTGTCGAGCAGCCGCTCGCCGGTCTCCATCTCCCAGTCCCAGACGAAGATGGACCACATCAGCGGCACCATGGGCCCCTGCACCCGGATCATGATGTCGACCCACTGGCCGACCCCGGCGTTCTGCTTGAAGAAGCGGGGATCCACCATGTTCATGGAGCCGGTATAACCGACCCGGTCGTCGATCACCACCAGCTTGCGGTGCATGCGCAGGTCCTGGCGCTGGAACGGAATGCGCCAGGCCCCGACCGGCAGCACCTCCACCAGCTTGACCCCGGCCTTGCGCAGCTTTTTCGGCCAGGACGAGCGAAAGAAGGTCTTGCTGCCCATGGAATCGAGCAGCAAGCGACAATCCACGCCGCGCGCCGCTACTTCCATTAAGGCTTCACACACCTCGTCGGTGTCGCCGCCCGGGTGCCAGATGTAGAACTCCAGGTAGCAGGACTGGGAGGATTGGCGGATGTCGCGCACTATCTCGCGCAGGATGGCTTCCGGCTTGCTCAGCAGCGTCATCCGGTTGCCGGAGAGCATGGGCATGGCCAGCCGGCCCTGGATCAGATCGTGCAGCGGCTGGGCCTTCTCCCCCACCTCGCAGCAGTGCTGGGGGAAGAGCCGGGCCAGCTGGCGGATCCAGATGGCGTAAGGGCGGTACATGGCCTGCGCCCGCTCGGCGCGGCGCCGGCCGAGGCGGATTTCGCCAAACAGCACGTAGAAGCCGACCCCGGCAAACGGGATGGCATAGATGAGGGCGAGCCAGGCCAGCGAGACCCCGATGGGGCGCCGCTTCATCACCACCCGAAAGGAGACCCCCGCCACGATCACGGTGTGAAACAGCAGCAGCAACCAGCCGAGGAACTGGGAAAACAGCAGTTGGATGTCGTGCTCCAGACCGTTGATCACGAGAACTCCTTTTACAGACGAGTGAAATGCGGTGGGCAGATCCCGCGAAGCCAGGATGGTATGCTGTAAAACACACCCATTCTATCAGGTCGTTAGCATGATCCTGCAATCTATGCTGCTCAGTCTGGCCATGCTAGGTCAAGGCTCATATGACATCAATGAGCAACAGATAAACCAGTACCTGCAATCCCAGGTGCAAGTGAACAAACAGCTGGAGCTGCCCGGCATCATCAAGGCCCATGTGCAGCTCGAACAGAGCGATGTCCAGATCGGGCGCCAGAGCCCGGACACCGCCCGGGTCTATGGCAAGGGCAAGCTCAAGATCGCCCTGCCGGATCAGACCGAGTACGACGCGCGGCTGAACATGACCTATGAGGCGAGACCGCGTTACGACAAGGCGCAGAGCGCGCTGTTCCTCGACAACATGAAGTTGATTGAATACAAGCTGGAGCCGGAGGCGGCGCAGCAGAAGTTCGGTTTCATGCTCGGCATGCTGCTGCAGAGCATGGAGAAGCGGCTGGAGACCCAGCCGGTCTATCGGCTCAACGACAAGGATCCGAACCAGGCCTGGCTGAAGGAGAATCTGTTGGGGCTGGAGCTGTCACCGGGCAAGATCCACCTGTTGACCAAGCCCCAGTGAGTCGTCAGTTGTAGACCGGGGCTTTGGCCTGGCGCACCAGCAGCTCGATCTGGTAACCCTGTTCGCGCTGCTGGTCATACAGCGAGAAGAGCGGCCCCTCCAGTTCATGCAGGGGCAGGTCGGCGAAGCCGGCCTTGAGGTAGAACGGCTTTTCAAACGGCAAGGCCTGACACACCACAGGTTTGTCCTGCAGATCGTTGCAGGCGTGCTGCAACAGGCGCGAGCCCAGCCCCAGCGACTGGTAGTGGGGCAGCAGACGAAAACCGCACAGGTGGTAGTAATCCTGTTCGTCGCGCAGGCGCACGGCCCCCACCAGCCAGTGGGCGTCGCGTACCACGAAGATCCGCTCGGCCAGATCCGGCACATAGTGGGAGAAAGTGGTTTCGTAGTAATCCCTGATCAGGGAAAGGTCTGCATCACAGTACTCTTCGAACGTGAGTTCCATCGCCCGCTTGCCTATCACACCCGTTCCATCCATGGCCATTCGGCCCGGTCCTCATACATTGATGTCGGTCGCAGAGATCCGACCAGATTGACGATATCACGGCTTTTAATAACAAAAAAGCCAATAACCACACCGAGTTGCATAATTTTTAACATGCCGTCAGCCGGTCTGGCCAGTGGCGATCCTATCACGGCAAGCCAGTGGCAGACACTGCTTGCGCCTCTTCCCCGCCCTTTACGGCAGCCCGCCATTTCATGGCCCGCAACTCACTGATTTGGCTCTACAAACCCTTTTTGTAAACATTTGTTAACAAACAAATACCGCTCTCCCCCTGCATAAAAAGCCCCATTTGAATAACAACTTTGGCATTTACCCCTATGGTGAAGCCTTGGCATAGCCTCGCGCTGTTGTTGCCCGCGTGGGTCCATCCCCACACCGACACCTCACCACTTTGCCAAGGAGTTATCATGTCCAGACCGATCCCCTCCCTGCTGATGCTGGCCCTGCTTCCCGCCGCCGGCTGGGCCGGCGACATCCATGCCCCGCTTGCCCCTTATCACTTCACGGCGCAGCAGCTTGCCGCCAGTCAGACCCCGGCCCTCCCCCTGGATGAGGCCCACTTCGTGTTCAGCGAGGCAGCCATGGCCTTCGATCTGCACGACTTTTTGCTGCAACAGGCGCCCCACCTGTTGCCCAAGGAGGAGGTGATCCTGCACTGGAGCGGCATCACCAGCCTCAACCCCCAGCTGCTGCTGGCCCTGATGGAAGCGAGCAGCCAGCTCATCTCGGCCCCCTCCGAGCAGGCCATAGCTGCGCCGTTCGCCAAGCTGGTCAAGGCCAGGGGCTTTGACAACCAGCTGGAGCTGATGGCGCGCCAGCTCTCCGAGCGCTTCTATCAGGCTCGCGCCCAGCAAAGGCTTATGCAACGCAGCGCCCCCGCCCTGGCGCCGCAGGCCGCGCACCAGGCTGCCCTCGCCAGTCTGCTGAGCACGTCGGTGCAGCGCCAGCTCGGTGAGCAGTGGCGGACCCTGTTCGGCCAGGACGCCATGACCTCCCCCAGGGGCGGCGCGGCCGCCACCGCCGCACCGCTGGCCGGCGGTCAGTTCCAGCTGCCCTGGCGCCAGGGCTACAGCTGGAAGGCCAATGGCGCCCACTCCCATACCGGCTCCGGCTACCCCTACTCCTCCATCGATGTCTCTTACGACTGGCCGGGCTGGGGCGGCGCCACCTACACGGTCACCGCCGCCAACAGCGGCACCGTCACCGTCTTCTCCCGCTGCCAGGTGCGAGTCACCGCCCCCAACGGCTGGGCCACCAACTACTACCACATGAGCGGGATCTCGGTGCGCAGCGGCGACTACGTGGCCGCCGACACCCCCATCGGCACCTATGCCGGCAACCGCAACGAGGCGCTGTGCGAGGGCGGCTCCTCCACCGGCCCGCACCTGCACTTCTCCCTGCTCTACAACGGGGTGTTCCAGTCCCTGCAGGGGCAGCGGCTGAGCAGCTATGCCGTCAACGTCGGCGCCAGCAACTACGACGACAACTGCAACCGCTTCTGGCTCTACAACCAGCGCAATGGCCAGCGCTACTGCGCCTGGCAGCCGCTCTACAACAACGGGATTGACTGAGCCGAAAAGAGTCCGGTGAAGTGATTGAAAAGTCAGTAATGGCGCGGCCTGCGCGGTTTTTTGCAAGCCGTCACAGATCCGCACAGTCCGCTTTGAAAGTGCTCACAAAATCGCCGCCCGGTGATTGCTGGCAAGACAGGCCGGTGTGAGGCTCTGGGTGCCCATCTGGGCACCCAAAACAAGGACTGACAATAATGAAACACACAGCGGGAATCTGGGCGATCGCAGGCATGCTGATCGCGCCTTTGGCACATGCGGACGTCATACTGCACGCTTTCAACTGGAAATACAGTGAAGTCACCGCCAAGGCCGATCTCATCAAGGCCGCCGGCTACAAACAGGTACTCATCTCGCCGCCCCTCAAGTCATCGGGCAACGAGTGGTGGGCACGCTACCAACCCCAGGATCTGCGCCTCATCGACACACCGCTTGGCAACAAGCAGGATCTCGAGCAGCTGATCGCCGCCATGCAGGCACGGGGCATCGCCGTCTATGCGGACGTGGTGCTCAACCACATGGCCAACGAGAGCTGGAAGCGCAGCGATCTCAACTACCCCGGCAGCGAGCTGCTGCAAAGCTATGCCGCCAACCCCGGCTACTTCGAGCGGCAGAAGCTGTTTGGCGATCTGGGCCAGAACTTGCTCGCCGGTCAGGACTTCCACCCGGAAGGGTGCATCAGCGACTGGAACGATCCGGGCAACGTGCAGTACTGGCGGCTGTGCGGCGGCGCGGGCGACAAGGGGCTGCCGGATCTTGACCCCAACAACTGGGTGGTGAGCCAGCAGCAGGCCTACCTCAAGGCGCTCAAGGGGATGGGGATCAAGGGCTTTCGGGTCGATGCGGTCAAGCACATGAGCGATTACCAGATCAACGCCGTGTTCACCCCCGAGATAAAGCAGGGGATGCACGTGTTCGGCGAGGTGATCACCACCGGCGGCGCCGGCAGCAACGATTACGAGCGCTTCCTCAAGCCCTATCTCGACAGCAGCGGTCAGGGCGCCTATGACTTCCCGCTGTTTGCCTCCCTGCGCGGGGCGCTTGGCTATGGCGGCAGCATGAATCAGCTGGCGGATCCGGGGGCCTACGGCCAGGCGTTGCCGGGCAGCCGGGCGGTCACCTTCGCCATCACCCACGACATCCCCACCAACGACGGCTTTCGCTACCAGATCCTGAACCCGACCGACGAGAAGCTGGCCTATGCCTACCTGCTCGGCCGCGACGGTGGCTCGCCGCTGGTCTATTCGGATCATGGCGAGACCCAGGCCAAGGACGGGCTGCGCTGGCAGGACTATTACCTGCGCAGCGACCTCAAGGGGATGATCCGCTTCCACAACGCGGTGCAGGGCCAGCCCATGCAGCTGGTCGGCAGCGGCGACTGCTTCGTGCTGTTCAAGCGCGGCAAGCAGGGGCTGGTCGGCATCAACAAGTGCGACTACGAGCAGGAGTACTGGCTCGATACCGCCAAGTTCGAGATGAACTGGTATCGCAACTACCGGGATGTGCTCGACCAAAACGCCGTGGTCAACGTGCAGAGCCAGTGGGTGCGGGTCGCCATTCCCGCCCGCAGCGCCCGCCTCTGGCTGCAGGAGTAAACCGGCAGTTGCCGCGCGAGGCCGCCAATGGGCGGCCTCTTTATTTGCTCTGCCGCCGCTATTTTCTCGGCCGAGTGCACGGGTCGGTCAGGGCGGGCTTGTTCTGCCCGCGCCGTGATGCTTTACTCAACAAGGCTAACGAGGCTGAAGGAGCAAGCCGTTGAAAGCATGGATGTTGATGGGATTGATCCCGCTGTTTTCCTCCCCCGGCTGGAGCCAGACACCCGCCCCGGCCGAGGTGGTGATCCTCACCGCCGAGCCGCCGGCGGCGCCCCCCGTCACCCTGCACACCCCGGGGGTGCTGCCGCCCCCCGAGCCGGCCAGCCCCCCGCTGCCGCCCGGCACCCGCCAGATCCAGGTCTACAAGTCGGTGCAGAAAAACGGCGTGGTGCGCTACTCCGACATGATGCCGGAGCAGGGTCACTACGAGCTGCTGCTGTTCAACGATTGCTACGCCTGCGACCCCGACTCCAAGGTCAACTGGCACACCACCGGCCTGTTTCTCTATGACTACGCCAGCACCATCCAGGCGGCGGCCAAGGCCTATCAGGTGGAGCCGGCCCTCATCCGGGCGCTGATCCACGCCGAGTCCGCCTTCAACCCCCTCGCTGTGTCCCGCAAGGGTGCCATGGGGCTGACCCAGCTGATGCCGGCCACGGCGCGGGAGCTGGGGGTGGGCAACGCCCTGCTGGCGGAGCAGAACATCTTCGGCGGGGTGAAATACCTGGCGGGGCTGCTCAAGCAGTATGGCGGCAACGTGGCGCTGGCCACCGCCGCTTACAACGCCGGCGCCGGCGCGGTGCAAAAACATGGGGGCATCCCCCCTTATGCTGAAACTCGCGCCTACGTAGAGCGGGTGCAACTGCTGCGCCAGCGCTACAAGGACATGCTGAGCGCCAAGGGGTTGTAGCCCTTCCCCTCTTGCCAACGACCAAACAACCCTGCGGGCCCTTGCGGCCCGTTTTCGTGCCAGCCAGAAACGAAAAAACACGCCCGGGGGCGTGTCGATACCACACTTTGTTGCCCTGACGGATCAGGCTTTGGTCGCGATCGCGCGATAGGCCAATGCACCCAGAATGGCACCGACGATGGGCGCAACCCAGAACAGCCACAGCTGGCCCAGTGCCCAGTCCCCTACGAAGAAGGCCACGCCCGTACTGCGCGCCGGGTTGACCGAGGTGTTGGTCACCGGAATGCTGATGAGGTGAATGAGGGTCAGGCACAGGCCGATGGCGATGGGGGCAAAGCCGGCCGGGGCCCGGCTGTCGGTGGCGCCCATGATGACGAACAGGAAGAAAGCTGTCATCACCACTTCACACACCAGCGCCGCCAGCATGCTGTAGCCGCCCGGTGAGTGCTCGCCATAGCCGTTGGAGGCAAAGCCCGCCGCCAGATCGAAACCGGCCTGACCGCTGGCAATCACGTAGAGCACCGCCGCTGCCGCAATCCCGCCCAATACCTGAGCGACCATGTAGGGCAGCACGCCGGAGGCCGGAAAGCGACCGCCAGCCCAGAGACCAATGGTCACGGCCGGGTTCAGGTGACAGCCCGAGATATGGCCGATGGCGTAAGCCATGGTCAGCACGGTCAGACCGAATGCCAGCGCCACGCCGAGCAGGCCGATGCCGACGTTCGGAAAGGCGGCGGCCAGCACGGCGCTGCCGCAGCCCCCCAGCACCAGCCAGAAGGTGCCCATGAATTCAGCTGCAAAAGGTTTCACTTCTCAACTCTCCCAATGATGGATGAAGCGGGAGCCTGCGGCTCACCGGGCCGCACCACGCGGCCGGCGCATATTATGGGAGTCCCGATCGGGCAAGCGAAGGGAAGCGATGAAGGCCTAAAAACGTAACTTGCATCACAAGCTGTTGATTAACTGAGAAGATTATCGTTAGCGCCCGAATGAGCAGCAACATGAGGCGGAAAGGCAGTGCGACAGCTTGTGACTCTGTTGGGGCTTTTGCCGACAGCCGCCGCAACCAGAGGGGCAACCAGCCGGCACATGGCCGCTTGCCTGAAATTGCCGGTATCAGACCGGCAATGTCGGCTCAGCGGTAACGACCGCGCACTGATCCCGTGCTGCGCCCGGCCATCTTGATCAGGATCTGGCGGGTATGGAAGTGGCAGAGCGCCACCCCGAGGGCATCCGCCGCATCCGCCTGGGGGGTGGCCGAGAGCTTGAGCAAATGGGTCACCATGTGCTGCACCTGCTCCTTGGCGGCGCCGCCGGTGCCCACCACCGCCTGCTTGATCTGGGTGGCCGAGTATTCGCTCACCGGCAGCAGGGCATTGACCGCCGCCACGATGGCGCTGCCACGAGCCTGACCCAGCTTCAAAGCCGAATCGGCATTTCGCGCCATAAAGACCCGCTCGATGGCGAACTCGTCCGGCTTGAACTGGGTGATGATCTCGCTCACCCCGTCATAGACCTGCTTGAGACGTGACGGCAGCTCGCCCAAATCGGTGCGGATGCAGCCCGAGCCCAGGTACTCAGCCTTGCCCGCCACGATGCGAATGACCCCGTAACCTGTGATGCGCGAACCCGGGTCTATCCCCAAAATGATGCTCATGGACGGGCCACCCTGGCCATCATGGCGGGGATCCGCTCCCGTTTGGCAAGGGCAGCCAGCCGGCCACCCCGTTTCAATAGCTGGTTCATCACACTCTGTCGCTCTGCTGGCAGTTCATGGCCGCCAAGATAGCAAACAAGCGCCCGCTTGGCTTGCGCGGCAGCGCCCCCGCCAATCAACTGCGCAGGGATGCGCCATCTCATACAGTGGTCCGGCGATTTTTTCGCCCACCACTCCGCCCATGGCCCGGGCAAACCGGCGCGGCGATCACCCTCACTCCCCTGCCAGGGTGACCAGTTGCTCTGCCAGCCGGTGGCCGTGCAGGTAGCTCTCAATCAGCGCCCCGTCGGCCCGCCCCGCCTCAATCTGCTGATACCAGTGGGCCAGCATGGCGGCAAAGCCCCGGCTCGCCAGCACCGACTGCCAATCGCCCGGCGCCAGGGTCTGCACGGTTTTATCGCGGGCCAGGGTGCCCCGGGTGCAATTCTCGATATGCAGGGAGAGGTTGTCGCCATAGGCGTCGATGCGCTCCTCGGTGAGGCCGGCGCTGCGGTTCATGCTGCCGCTCACCGCCACCTGCCCGCTCTGCCAGGCCACGCTCACCCCGGCCAGCAGCTCGGGCTGCTGGGCACAGCGCCGCAGCACCGCATGCAGATCCCCATCAGGCGCGCCGCCGTAGTAGCAGAGGCTGTCGAGCACATGGATGAAGTCGTCGAACAGAAATGCGCGCGGCGCCCCTGGCAGGGCGTGGCGGTGCTTTTGCCAGTTGAGCTCGGTAAGCGGCTGGCCGCGGGCTTCGCTCATGGCGGGCAGATAGCGGCGGTTGAAGCCGACAAACAGCGGACGGTTCTGCGCCAGTGCCAGATTGGCAAGCGCCTCTACCCCGGCAAGAGTGTCGCAGAGCGGCTTGTCGACAAAGGTGGGAATGCCGGCGCGCAGGCACTGGGCAGCCAGCTCAAGGTGCACCGCGGTGGCGGCGTGGATCATCACCGCATCCGGGCGGCTTGCCAGCAGGTCGCCCAGCTCGGTAAAGCACTCGGCGATCCGGTACTGGCGTGCCAGCTTGTCCAATACCGCCGAATTGCGGGTACAGAGCAGCGGGGTGACTCGCTCGTCACTGGCAAGCAGCGGCAGATAGGCTTTCTGGGCGATATCACCAAGACCTACGAGGGCAATGCGCATGGGGACTCCTTGTGGCGGCGGGTTATGGGCGCCGTGTTATCCGGCAACGGCTGACAGGGTAGCATCCTCACCGACCCGGACACAGCCGATGGCTGGCCCAACCGCCCCCATTGCCGGGGGAGTGTCATTTTTGGCTCCATCTGGATAATATGCCCGCTTTTGGACACAAGAAGCGCCAAGGAGTGCCATGCCAAGCTCAACCCTGCTCTCGCTGTTTCGCTACAAGGCCTGGGCCGATGGCGAACTGCTCGATGCCCTCGCCACCCTGGATGCCGCGCAAGACGGCGAGGCTCACCACACGGCCCTGCGCATCTTCAACCATATCCATGTGGTCGATGCCATCTTCAAGGCCAATCTGCTGGGGGAACGGCACGGCTTTACCGCCACCAATACCCCCGAGACACCGACCCTGGCGATGCTGCACGGCGCCATCGGCAAGCTGGATGACTGGTATCTGGATTACCTTGCCGGCCTGAGCGAGGCAGATGGCGAGGCCGTGCTCTCGTTCAACTTCGTGGATGGCGACAGGGGGCAGATGAGCCGCGCCGAGATGCTGCTGCATCTGGTGACCCACGGCGGCTATCACAGGGGGGCGATCGGGCGGATCCTGGTGCAGTGCGGCATCACGCCGCCGCGCGATACCCTGACCACCTTTTTGCATCGCAGCGAACCCGGGCGGCGGGGCTATGCCCCCTCGGCGGATAACGAGGCCCGCCCATGAAACCCGCCTGTCTGCGGCTCACACCGCTGCTGCTGATCGGGCTGCTGAGCGGCTGCGCCGCCGCCATCGATCACTACTCGGGGCGCTTTCGCAACACCCTGGCAGCGGGGCAGACCCGCACGACCATTCGCGCCGAACTGGGCGAGCCCCAGCGTTGTCAGCAGGCCGCCTTTCTGACCGAGGATAAGGTGCAGGGCTGCGATCGCTTTACCGTGCTAGGCAAGATCCACAAGCGCGCTGACGGCAATGGCCAGGCCACGGCGAGCGCCGTGACAATGGGGCTGGGGGAGCTGATCCTGATACCCATGACGGTGGCCAGCGTGGCGGCGGACTACACCGAGCAGCACACCCTCACCGTCTATTACGATCGGGACGATCACTATCTGTTTCACACCCTGCTCAATGCCAAGGGGCAGGAAGTGTGGCAGTAGGCACACCGGCCAGTGGACCTTCCTTGGCCGGCGCATCCTTCTGACGAGGGAGGCCTCATTGACAGCGCAGCACCGGTTTGTCTTCCAGCAACCAGGCTATCCAGCGCCGCCGCGAGTTCAGCACAAACCCTTCGTCTGCCGCGATCCCGCTGACGATATAGCCGTCGGCCGCCGGGTCAGCGGCCTCGCGGGAGAAGATGAAGTCGCTGCTGTTCACCCGCTCACCCTTGCTGAGCGCCACATCGAGCCGCGGCGTCATGACGACGATGGCCAGCCCCGCGGCGGAGTCGATGCCAAGGCCGCAGCTCGCCACCTTGCCGACCGCCACCGGCACCCGGATGGCGCAGTGACGCCCCTCGGCATCAGTGGTGGTATAGGTTCCCTCCCCCACCCGCCCTTGCATCCACAGCAGCTCGCCACGGATCAGGCTGTCGACCTGCAGCAGGCCCAGCGTCCCCTTGGGAAAATCGTGGGGATTGTCGACGGCAGCCACCGTCAGCGAGCAGCACAGCATAAACAACCAGAGTGCGTGTCTCATGCCGATGCCTCCTTGCCAACATGGGTTTCCCCGCTTTGCTGCGCCAGCAAATAGATAAGCAGCAAGGGCCCCACGGCCGGCACCAGAAACACCCAGCCCCACCAACCGGAGCGGCCGGTGTCGTGCAAGCGACGCACGATCAGCGCAATCAGGGGCACGCTGCTCACCAGGCCGTAGCCCAGATCCAGCCAGCCCAGATTGGCAAGCAGCACGTCCAGCCAGATGCAGATCAGGGTGACCAGCAGATGGCCCAACATGAACCACCCACATTCAGCCCGGGTGGCGCGACCCGAAAAATCCAGGGCGCGTTGCCACGCCAGCCAGTAGAAAGAGAACATGGATACCTGCCTTTTATGGTGATTGAGAGCCCTTATCATGGGGAGCAAAGCGCCCCCGGGCGTCCTCAAACCGGTTTCAGGTCGTCCTCGAACCGCGCCTGCGCCATCATGGGCTTCATTCGCCTGACCCAAGCCGTTATGCTGGCATGCCGCCGCCGGTCAACGGCCTCTCTTTGCACACGGGATACATGATGCTGGCCATACCCATACCCTTTATCGTCTCCTTGCTGCTGGCACTGCTGGCCGCCGTGCTGCTGGCGCGCCTTGGCCGGGCGGCCAGAACGACCGCCCTCTTTTTGCTGCTGTGCGCCATCACCACCGGCGTGGTGGGGCTGCGCTGGACCTTCGATCTGGCGCTGCTCACTCTCGCGCAGCCGATCCTCGCCTCGCTTATTCCGGTGGCCGCCTGGCATATCTTCAGCCGGGCCAAGGTGCCAGGGGCCCGTTTTTCCTGGCTGCACGGCATCGGTCCCGCGCTGGTTGCCCTCGGTATGCTGACCCACAACTGGTTGCCACTGCCACTGGATGGCCTGCTGACCGCCATCTATCTCTGCTACGGCATCGCGTTGGTGCGTTTTTCCGATAAGACGCAGCAGCTGCTGTATGTCTCGTTCAATGAGTGGGAGGGGGTCAGACGGGCGGAACATATCGCGGGCTGGATGCTGCTGTTTTCGGCGGCCATCGATGCCGTCGTCTCCCTCGACTTCGCCTTCAATCAAGGCCAGCTGGCGCCCTATATCCTGTCGCTGGGTCATCTGATGCTGGTGCCCATGCTGGCGGCGGCCGTGGTGGTGGTAGGGGTCAATACCCCTGACGCAGAAGAGGAGGAGATACCAGCCTCCGAACCCGAGCCTGCGGAGAAAGCGCCGCTGCTGAACGAAGATCGCGCCCGGGAGATAGTGGCTCTGCTGGATAACCTGATGAAAGATAAAACCTGCTATCTGGATCCTGAGCTGACCCTGGCCCGTCTCTCACGCAAACTGGGCATTCCCGCCAAGCAGATCTCCAGTGCCGTCAATCTGGTGCACCAGCAGAGCATCCCCAGGGTCATCAACGAATATCGAATTGCCCATGCCAGACAGGCTCTGCTGAACACGGATGAAAGCATCACCCAGATCTTGATGAACGCCGGTTTTCAGACCAAATCCAATTTCAATCGCGAGTTTCAGCGCATCACCGGCCTGACTCCCAGCCAGTTCAGAGCAACGCGCGACCTGTCGGCTGCCTCCTGAATCAATCGCCGGCTCTCGTTTGCTCCCGGCGATCCAGCCACTTGCCCACTCTGGCCCCCAGCTCGGAGCAGACCAGCGCCGTCACGGCGGCCCAGAGCATCTGGTTGCCATCAAAGCCCGCCTGCTTTTCAAAGAAAAAAGGCACCAGCAGATTGAAACCGATGATCCCGAGCAGCAGCCCAAGGCCGCTGCCCACCTTCTCCCTGCGGGATCGCGTTTTTATTGCCATCTGATTGCTCCTGTTGGAGTGAGATAAGGGGGCACGGATCGCCCCTGCCGACATCCCCGGCAAGATAACAAAGCCTTTCCTGATGAGGACAGCCATCATTTGAGCTTGGGTACCCACTTCTTATCACCACCGAGCCATGGCCAATAGGCAGGGCCTGACGCTGTTTGGGAAGATGTGAAGGATACAGAGCAAGAGAGTTTGATGCCGGTCAAAAAACGAAACTTTTCTGATTATTAAGTCAATTTGATACTCACATCAGCAGTTTCGTTTGGCTTACCATGACCATTCAGAACCTGTTGAGCTGCGATGGGTTGCTGCAAGGGCAGGTCAATGGAGCATATTGGAAACTGTAATCCAAGGGCGGTAGCGTCGGATTCAGCAGCATTACGCCTAACTCAAAAAGCTGGGTGCCCCAGGTTTTTTACGCAAACCAAGGCGGGAAATCAAAAGGTAGGTATTCCAAAATTATATATTACTATAGGGATATATATGCTAACCGAATTCACAATATCTAACTACAAACAATTTTCAAATTTAAAAATAAAAAATCTCGAGAACATAAATATTATTGGTGGAAAAAATAACACAGGTAAAAGTTCAATATTAGAAGCCATTTTTACTTTATATGACAGAGGAAGTCCAGAACTAACAATAAAACAATATGCATGGAGAGGAATTGGAAATATCCTGCTAGATAAGGATAGTGTTTGGGCACCAATTTTTCATAATTACGACCTCAGCAATCAAATTTATCTAGTCGCTAGAAGTGAAGATGAAAAACTTAGTAAAGCTACAATAAAATATGGCAAGCTAGATGTGAGAAATAATGCAACATACTCACCAAATAATGAAAGTATGATAATAAACCAAACTCTGGCATTTAACCAAGAAGGTTTATCAATATCGTACGTTGAAGGAGGAAAAAGCGCTGGTAAGGTACAAATAACATCAAATGGACAACAAATGACATCGCACTTTGAGATGTTAACTGGAGCTCCTTTATCTGTTGTCTATCTGTCATCATCTTTGAAGGGAAATGCTCAATTAAACGCAGAGTATTTTACCCAGCTTGATAAAAAAGGCTTGATACCTAATATAGTTAACTCATTAAAAGTCATAGAGCCAAAACTTAAAAATATCTCTCTAGGTGTTAGTGGTGGGCAGGTGTCAATATATGGAGATGTTGGGTTAAAAACAAAAATACCTATCGGCTTTCTAGGTGAGGGAATAGAAAAACTTCTTGGTATCCTTCTCGCAATTGAAGCTAATAAAGGAAATATTATATTAATCGATGAGATAGAAAATGGTTTACATTATAGTGCACTCCCTCAAATCTGGGGAATTATAAACAAAGCTGCAAGAGAAAATAAAATCCAGTTGTTTATCACCACGCATTCCTACGAGGCTCTCGTTGCTTTGTGTCAAAGCGCTTTGCAAGATAAATATTCAGACATATCTTATTATCGATTAGATAAAGAGACAGAAAACATAAAAATAAATCACTATAATTTTGATACACTCAAAACTGCAATTGAAAGTAACTGGGAGGTAAGATAATCATGCCTCTTATTTTAAATTCAGAGCAAACCAGTCAATCAAATCAGTCTTCCATATCAATTCATGATGCAATATCTGAGAAAAACTTAATTTTCGTTGAAGGCTCAGACGATGAACATTTCATTAAAGCAATACTAAAAGAAATTAATCTTGAAACAAGCGTTCAGATAATAAGGGCTGGTGGTATAACATCATTCCCATCAAAATTCCAAGCAAAAATAAAAGAAAGTATGTTTGGCCAGGTACAACGTTTTGCTATTATTGTAGATGCCGATGACTCTAAAGAAAAAGCATTCCAGCTAATAAAGAAAACCCTTGCGAGAAATAATTTCTCAACGCCAAATAAGCATGGCGATATTATCGTTTGCAATAAAGGAAACGTTCACATAGGTGTGTTTATAATTTCAAAGCCAGGTGAAGACACTGGAATGCTTGAAGATTTATTTATCGACACGCAAAAAAGCACACCTATATTAGAGCATGTAGATGAATATTTTTCTAAATTAGCAGAAAATCTTGAAAAACACACGCCTCAACAGGGTATAGCTAGGCCTAAACCTCAAGATTTTAAATATCCAAACAATGAAGCTAAAGCGAAAGCTAGAGCCATACTAGCTAGTTTTTATGATGATATATCCACTGTAGGTTATGCTGCACAACATGGATATGTAGATATGAATAGCACCTCATTGGATGATTTAAAGTCATTTCTCAATAAAATATTTACATGTTAATAAATTGATTCTTTTCAAATAGGAAGACTTTCCTGAAAAATTCTAATGTTCAGATAAAAAGGCGACCATTCGGTCGCCTTTTTATTTCTATCGCTTTCCAGTCAGAAAACTCACCGTGCCGGGCGCTTGGCACCATTGCCTTTGGCCGCAGGCTTGCCGCCCTGAGTAGCGGATTTGGCGCCCGGCTTGGCAGAGCCGGCGCGGGTCGGGGCCTTGCCCTTGTGAGCAGGTTTACCGGCCGGTTTACCTTGAGCTGCGCCCTGACCTGTACCTTGCGAACTGGGCTTGCCGTTGCCCGAGCCTTTCTGGAGTAGAGAGCCCACCGGTTTGCCATTGCCCGCCTTGCCGCCATTTCTGCTGGCCGCCGGGGCATTGGCTGCACCAGCCTCGCTGCGGGCGCCCTTGTTGCCCACCCCGTTGCTGCGCTGGTGAGTGATGGCACTGTGGCGGGTCAAGGCAGGTTTGAGGCCCTTGCTGCGGCTGCGCTCGGCCTTGGCTTCGCCACGGCCTTCCGGCGGTACCAGGCAGTCGGGGCCGTTGCCGATCAGGTGGCCCTTGCCCATCTCCAGCAGGGCTTCGCGGATCATCGGCCAGCCGGCCGGATCGTGGTAGCGCAGCAGCGCCTTGTGCAGGCGACGGCGACGCTCCCCTTTCACCACGAACACGTCCCCGCCCTGGCGACTCACCTTGTTGAGCGGGTTTTTCTCGGTGTAATACATGGTGGTGGCGTTGGCGAGCGGCGACGGGTAGAAGTTCTGCACCTGATCGAGCTTGAAGCGGTTGGACTTGATCCAGAGCGCCATGTTCACCATGTCTTCATCCGTGGTGCCCGGGTGGGCGGAGATGAAGTAGGGGATCAGGTACTGCTGCTTGCCCGCCTCTTTGGAGTACTTGTCGAACAGCTCCTTGAAGCTGTAGTAGCTGCCCATGCCCGGCTTCATCATCTTGGAGAGCGGGCCCTCCTCGGTGTGCTCCGGCGCAATCTTGAGGTAGCCGCCGACGTGGTACTTGGCCAGCTCCTTGATGTAGCGCGGATCTTCCACGGCGATGTCGTAACGCACGCCGGAGGCGATGAGGATCTTCTTGATGCCCTTGAGGTCGCGCGCCTTGCGATAGAGGTTGATGGTCGGGCTGTGGTCGGTGTCCATGTGCGGACAAATGGTCGGCCAGACGCAGGAGGCGCGCCGACAGGTCTGCTCGGCCTTGGGGCTCTTGCAGCGCAACTTGTACATGTTGGCAGTGGGGCCGCCCAGATCCGAGATGACGCCGGTAAAGCCCGGCACCTTGTCGCGGATCTCTTCAATTTCTTTCAAGATCGACTCTTCCGAGCGGCTCTGGATGATGCGCCCCTCGTGCTCGGTGATGGAGCAGAAGGAGCAGCCGCCGAAGCAGCCGCGCATGATGTTGACCGAGGTCTTGATCATGTCGTAGGCCGGGATCTTCTCGTTGCCATAGGCCGGATGCGGCACCCGCTGGTACGGCAGGCCGAACACCCCGTCCATCTCGTCGGTTTCGAGCGGGAAGGCAGGCGGGTTGACCCAGATGATGCGATCACCGTGGGCCTGGGAGAGCGCGCGGGCGCAGCCCGGGTTGGTCTCGTGGTGCAGGATGCGCGACGCGTGGGCGTAGAGCACCTTGTCTTCCTTCACCCGCTCGAACGCCGGCAGCTTGACGTAGGTTTGCTCCCACGGCTTTTGCTTGGGCGGCTGCACCAGGATGGGCTTGGCCTCCTGCGCAGCCGGCGCGGTACCTTCATCGTCCGCGCAGGGAGCCCCTTCCATATAGGGGTTGGGGATGGGATCGATGCGGCCAATCTGGTCGAGCTTGCTCGAATCCACCCCGCGCCAGCCCGGCAGCGGCTCCTTGCGGATCACGGCGGTGCCGCGAATGTCCTGCATGGTGTCGATGGTCTCGCCGCCTGCGATGCGGTGGGCTACCTCGATCAGCGGCCGCTCGGCGTTGCCGTAGATGAGGATGTCGGCCTTGGCATCGATCAGAATGGAGCGACGGATGGTCTCGGACCAGTAGTCGTAGTGGGCGATGCGGCGCAGGGATGCCTCGATGCCGCCGATGACCACCGGCACCTCTTTATAGGCCTCTTTGCAGCGCTGGGTATAGACCAAGGTGGCGCGGTCCGGCCGCTTGCCGCCCACATCCCCCGGGGTATAGGCGTCGTCGTGGCGCAGCTTCTTGTCGGCGGTGTAGCGGTTGATCATGGAGTCCATGTTGCCCGCCGTCACCCCGTAGAACAGGTTCGGCTTGCCCAGGCGCATGAAGTCATCTTTCGATGACCAGTCCGGCTGGGCGATGATGCCGACCCGAAAACCCTGGGATTCGAGCATGCGGCCAATGACCGCCATGCCGAAGCTCGGGTGATCCACATAGGCGTCGCCTGTCACCAGCACGATGTCGCAGCTGTCCCAGCCAAGCTTGTCCATCTCCGCGCGGGACATGGGCAGGAAGGGCGCCGTGCCGTAGCACTCGGCCCAGTAACGGGGATAGGAGAAGAGGTTGGTAACCGGCTGCATTTTGACCACCTGGAACAATTCGGGTCGCGCATTATACCGGCAGAGCAAGGCGGGGGCGACGGCTTTTTGCCCCTACGATAGATACGGAAAAGGCGAGCCAGCGGGGCTCGCCTGAAAAGTGCGGGTTGATTATCGGCTCAGGCCAGGACGCGGGCCAGCACGATGCGGTTGTAGTGGCGCTGCAGCAACTGATAGCCACCCAGCAGGCACCAGACCAGGGCGGGCGCCAGGAACACCGGGTGGGTGGCCAGGCGCAGCATCAGCAGGCCCAGCAGGATCAGCGCGAACGGCCGGCTCTCGTAGAGCCACAGCGGCCAGCCCTGCTTTCGCTGCTGCTGCTTGTCGGGCCGGCGATAGGCGCCGCGTCGAAACCAGGCCAGCGAACCGGCCAGATAGAATGCCAACCCGGCCAGCAACAGCCCCGGCTGATCGGCAATCCCCAACAACAGCAAACCGCTGCCCATATAGGCAAAGGGCAGCGGTTCATAAATGGCTGATGGCAACATAGCTCACCTCAACATTAAACTGGCTATATATTAACCCGCTTACCCGAGGATGCCATCAGCTTGCAGTGCTTTTCACCTATATGGGTGTAGGCATCAGGCCGCCGGTTTGTCCTGCTGCGAGTCGGCCTCGCTGGCCGCCAGCGCCTCGTCCACCAGTTGATCCCGCGCCCCGGTCATGCCGGCCCGCTTGGCCAGCAGATGGTAGATGGCGGGCACCAGCAGCAGGGTCACCAGGGTTGCCAGAGAGAGGCCGAAGAAGACCACTGTCCCCACCGACATCCGGCTCTCATAGCCCGCCCCCATGGAGAGCATCAGCGGCACGGCCCCTATGATGGCAGTGAGCGAGGTCATCAGGATCGGGCGCAAGCGGCGCACCGAGCCTGCGATGATCGCCTCGTCGAACCCCTCGCCGCGCTGGCGCAACTGGTTGATGAACTCGACGATCAGGATGCCGTTCTTGGTCACCATGCCGATTAGCATGATCATGCCGATCTGGCTGTAGATGCTCATCTCCTGCCCCGTCAGCCAGAGGCCAAGCAGGCCGCCGAAGATGCCGAGCGGCACCGTCACCATCACCACCGCCGGGGTCAGCATGCTCTCGAACTGGGCCACCAGCACCAGATAGACCACCAGCAGGGCCAGACCGAACACCATCACCATCTCGCCCTGGTTGTCGCGATAGTCCTTGGACTCGCCGGCATAATCCACCGTCATGCCGCTTGGCAGGTTGGCACTGGCCCAGCCGTCCAGGTAATCCAGCGCCTCACCCAGGGTATGGCCCGGCGCCAGATCCGCAGTCAGGGTCACCGCCTTCTGACGCTGGTAGTGGTTGAGGCGCTGCGGGCTCGCCACCTGCTTGACGGTGGCCAGGGTCGAGAGGGTCACCATCTCGCCGTTGGCCGCCTTGAGGTAGATGCGGCTCAAGTCGGAGACGCCGTTGAAGTCGCGCTGGTTGGCGCGCAGGTAGACGTCGTACTCCTCCCCTCTGTCTACATAGGTGGTCTGGCTGATGCCGCCGAGTAGGGCCTGCAGGGAGCTCGCGACGGTGGAGACCGGGATGCCAAGCTGGTTGGCCCGATCCCGCTCTATGGTCACCTGCAGCTCCGGGGTCTTCTCGGCATAGTCGAGATCCGGCGTCTCCATCAGGCCGCTCTGGGCTGCCGCCTCTTTCAGGGCCAGCCCCTGCTGATAAAGCTCGGCGTAATCGGAGCCCTGCAGCACGAACTGCACCGACGCGGTGGAGCCGCCGCGAAAGCCCGGCTGGAAGGTGCGGATCATCACGTCCGGAATGCCGGCCAGCCGCCCGCTCAGGGACTTGGCAAATTCGGTGGCGGTTTCATCCCGCTCGGCCCAGTCGGTGAGCTGGATGATGGCCATGCCGGTCTGATCGCCGCCGCGGCCAAAGGCCGGGGTGCTGAAGCTCATGGCCTGCACCACCCCCTTGCCGAGCAGCGGCATGATGGCCGCCTCCACCTGCTGCATGTTGCGCTTCATCCGCTCGATGCTGGTGCCCTCGGCCCCCTTGACGAACACGTAGAGCACGCCCCGATCCTCGGTCGGGGTCAGGCTGGTGGGCAGCTGGGCAAACAGGGCGCCGATGCCGCCCAGGCAGAGCACCAACACCAGCGGGGTCCAGCGCGAGTGGCGCAGCATCCAGCCGAGCAAATTGCGATAGTGCTTCTCCACCCAGCCGAGGCCACGATCGAGCGCCGCCGTCAGCCGGTTGGGCCGATCCACCGAGCGCATCAGCCAGGAGCCCATGGCCGGAGTCAGGGTGAGCGCAATCAGCGACGAGAAGAGCACCGCCAGCGACAGCAGGATGGCGAACTCGGTAAAGAGCCGGCCCACCATGCCATCCATGAAGGCGATGGGCACGAACACCATCACCAGCACGGCGGTAGTGGCGATCACCGCAAAGCCCACCTCGCGGGTGCCGTGCCAGGCGGCCAGCAGAGGCGGCTCACCGCGCTGCAGATGGTGGTGAATGTTCTCCACCACCACGATGGCGTCATCCACCACCAGGCCGATGGCGAGAATGAGCGCCAGCAAGGTGATGAGGTTGATGGAAAAACCGAGATACCAGGCCCCGATAAAGGCCGAGATGAGAGAGACCGGCACCGTGATGGCCGGAATGAGGGTGGTGCGCCCCTGCCCCAGAAACAGGTAGAGCACGGCCACCACCAGTACGGCGCAGATGGCGAGCGTTTCGTACACCTCGTCGATGGCCTGCTTGATGAAGATGGTGGAGTCGTAGTCGACCTCCAGCGTTGCCCCCTCCGGCAGGAAGCGCTGCATCTCGGCCATCTTCTTCTCGACCCCCTGCGCCACCGCCAGCGGGTTGGCGGTGGACTGGGCAACGATGCCTATCCCCAAGCTCTCGCGGCCGTTGCGCTGGTAGGCGCTGTCTTCGTTCTTGGCCCCCACCTCCACATCGGCGATGTCAGCCAGATAGATGCTCTGGCCGTTGGCGGCGGTGCGCACCTGCAGCGCCTGGAAATCGGCGGCAGTGTGATAGAGGCGGGCGATCTGCACCGCCATGGTCATGCTGTTGTTGCGGATCTCGCCGCCCGGCAGCTCGATGTTCTCGCGCTTGAGGGCATCCTGCACATCCGCCACCGTGACGCCGCGCGCCGCCATGTCGGCTGGGCGCAGCCGCACATACATCACCTGGGTCAGATCGCCGGAGAGCGACACCTCGCTCACCCCGTCCACCAGGCTCAAGGGATCCACCAGCACCCGGTTGGCGTAGTCGGTCATGGCGGTGCGGTCCATCTGGGTGCTGCTGAAGTTGAGCCAGACCGCCACGTCGCCGTTGCCGTTGTCCTTGGTGACCAGGGGTTCATCCACCTCGTCCGGCAGCTTGGGACGGGCGCGGGAGATGGCGTCGCGCACATCGGAGATCCCCTCCACCATGTTCCAGCCGAGCTTGAACTCCACCGTGATGACCGAGCGCCCCTTGCGGGTCACCGAGTTGATGTTCTTGATGCCGCTGATGCCGGAGAGCTGATCCTCGATGGGCTTGGTGACCTGACTCTCCATGACGGCGGGGGCGGCCCCCTCGTACATGGTGGTGATGGAGACGGACGGCGTCTGCACGTCCGGCATCTCCCGCACCGTCAGCTTGGAAAACGCCACCAGACCGAACACGGTGAGCAGCGCGCTCAGCACCACCGCCACCAGCGGGCGGCGGACAGAGATATCGGAGAGCCACATCAGCCTTTGACCTCCGCCAGATCGTGCACGCTGACGCCGTCCCGCAGGTTGACCAGCCCCTCGACCACGATGCGATCGCCCACCTTGAGCCCTTCGGTCACCCACACCTCTTCGCCATGGGTGTCCCCCAGCACCACCGGCACCCGCTTGACCTTGCCATTGGGTTCGAGACGATAGACGAAGCGCTGCTCGCCGGCATACTCCACCGACTGGGCGGGGATCAGGGTCATCTTCTGTGGTGGCAGGGAGAGCTCGACGTTGAGCAGCATGCCGGGGCGCAGCTGACCGTCAGGATTGGGAATGATCACCCGCGCCTTGATGTTCTGGGTATCGTTGGAAACGCGGCTGTCCAGCGTCTCCAGCACGCCGCGAAATGATTGATCCGGCCAGGCCGAACTGGTCGCCGTCACCGCCATGCCGGGGCGCAGCAGCGAGAGGTAGCGCTCAGGCACCGCCAGATCGAGCCGCAGCTTGGCCAGCTCGTCCAGGTGGAGCAAGGTATCGCCGCTGTTGACCAGGGCCCCTTCACTCAGATCGATGAGGCTGACCGAGCCGTCGAACGGCGCCAGCAGGGTGCGCAGGGAGAGTTCGTACTTGGCGGCATCGGCGCGGGCCTGAGCCTGGGCGACCGTGGCCTCCTGCCCCTCCAGCTCCGAGGTGGTGATGGCGCCGCGCGCCACCAGCCGGCGCATGTCCCGCAGCTTGCGGCTCTCGTCGCGCACGCTGGCGCTCTGCTCGGCCAGCTCCGCCTGCTGCTTGCCGGCGTCGAGGGCGATCAGCACGTCCCCCTGCTTGACCTGCTGGCCGGAGCGCACCGCAATCTTGACGATGCGGCCGGTTACCTCCGGGCTTATCACCACGGAGCGGTTGGCGGCCAGCTTGCTCACCAGCTTGATGGAGGGTTCGGCCAGGCTCTGGCTGACCGTCTGCGCCCGGATGTTGACCTGACGTGGCTGGGGTTTGCCGGCAGGGGCGGAGTGGCGGTAATACCAGCCGGCGGAAATCAGCAGAGAGAGGCAGGCAAGCACCAGCCATATACGCATTTTCATCAAGCAATCCATGAAATTAAGAGAAAAGAGGGCACTTCATCAATGATGGTCACCATGTTACCCCCTGACTATGCCGTGACTATGTATAAATGTGACAAAACGTAACAGAAGCGGCGATATTTGATTGAAATAGCAGTAGCAGAAGACGGGCTTCACGATTGTGCCCTAAACTGATGCTCCGAACCTGTCCGGATCCCGCCTAACGCCTATGCCTGAACCCAGATCTCACTTTGTTACCTATCGCCTGCAATGGCTGCTCTGCGCCTTCGTCGCCCTGCTGCTGGCCATCACGCTCAAGCTGACCCTGACCCAGGTCACCGACCATTATCAGAGCGACACCCTCAGCACCGCCTCCCGTCTGAAATCCCAGTTTCAGCAGATGGAAACCTTTCTCGAGGCCATGCGCGGTCAGGCAGAAGAGCGGCTGCGCAGCAACCCGCAATCCGCCCTCACCCAGCAGCTCTACGGCGCCCTGCGAGAGAATGGTGACCAGGGCTTTGCGCTGGATCGGGTGCCCGCCAACCTGCCCAAGGGGCTGAGCGGCAACCTGACCGGGCTGGGGCCGCTGCCGGCCCCCGGCAGCCAGCGCGCCGCCAGGCTGCACCTGGCGCTGAGCCTCTCCCCCCTGCTCTCCACCGCCAGCAAGCTGCTCGGGGACAAGGTCGGCTGGCTCTACTTCACCGGGGTCGATGACTTCGTCTATCTCTACCCCTGGGTGCCCGCCAGCCAGTTTCACTTTCGGCGCAACATCTATCTCAAGTCCTACTGGCAGGATGCCCTGAAACAGAAGGAGAAGAGCCTGCACGCCACCGTCTCGCGCCCCTACGAGGACTTTGCCGGCGCGGGGCAGATGATCACCCTGTCACAGCCCATCGTGAAGGATCAGGTGCTGGTGGGCGTCATCAGCATCGACGTGCTGCTCTCCCGGCTGGAACAGCTGCTGCGCGAATCCACTCCAGGTATCGGCACCCTGTTTCTGGTCAACCAGCATCAGCAGATCCTCGCCAGCAGCAATCAGGAGGTCGACTTCGCCCCAAAGCCGTCAACGGCTCAGGATGGCTACCACTGGCAACAGGGAGCGTTTCAGTTCCAGTACGCCATTCCTGACACCGAGCTCACCCTGCTCCACCGCATCCCCCTGCCCTCCCTGCTGTGGGCCCTGCTCTGCCAGTCCGCCCCGACCCTGATCACCCTGTTCTTCATGGCCTGGGCCGTGCTTGCCAATCTCAAGTCCCGCCGCCTGAACCGGCAGTTGGACTATCTCTCTCGCCACGATGCCCTGACCGGCGCCTTCAACCGCCACTACTTCGACGAGTTCGAGCGCCGCCATCAGCAGCGCGGGGGCAGCCTCGGGGTGATCATGTTCGACTGCGATCACTTCAAGCAGGTCAACGACCGTTTTGGTCACGAGGTGGGCGATCAGGTGCTGATCCAGCTGGTGCGCCTGTGCCAACAGCAGCTGCGCCGGGAAGACGCCCTGATCCGCTGGGGCGGCGAGGAGTTTCTGCTGCTGGCGGCCAAAGGGGGCGAACCACTCGACCAGCTGGCCGAGCAGCTGCGTCTGCGCATCGCCCGCCATCCCTGGCAGGAGCTGGCGCCGGCCCTGGCGGTGACCGTCAGCCTGGGTTACCACCACAGCACCACCGATACCCAGCTGCAGGAGGCCATTCGGCGGGCCGACGTGGCGCTCTATCAGGCCAAGGCCAACGGCCGCAATCGCAGCGAACGCTGGCAGGATGACGGCGCCGGCAACTGCGGGTAAGCTGGCTTTCTCACTCACTCCTGGAGAGACAAAGTGGCACGAAAACCCCGTGTGGGACTGGCTCTTGGCAGCGGCGCGGCCCGTGGATGGGCACACATCGGCATCATACGGGCGCTGGAGCGGCTCGGCGTCAAACCGGATCTGGTGGCGGGATGCTCCATCGGCAGCTTTGTCGGCGCCGCCTATGCCGCCGGTGAACTGGACAAGCTGGAGAGCTGGGTACGCGGCTTCAGCCGCTTGCAGGTGGTCAGCCTGCTCGACCCGGCCCTCTCCGGCGGCCTGTTTCGTGGCGAGAAGGTGTTCGGCATCGCCGCCAACCACTTAGGCGATCCCGCCATCGAAAGTCTGCCGCTCCCCTTTGCCTGCGTCGCCACCGAGCTCGACACCGGCCGCGAGATCTGGCTGCAGCAGGGGCCGCTGCGCCAGTGCGTGCGCGCCTCCTGCGGCATGCCGGGCATCCTGACCCCGACCCGGGTCGAGGATCGCTGGCTGGTGGACGGCGCCGTGGTCAACCCGGTGCCCATCTCGCTGGCCCGCGCCATGGGGGCCGAGGTGGTGATCGCCGTCAACCTCAACGCCGACATGCACCAGCCCTGGACCGACGAGCCGGATGAACCGAGCGGTGGCAACCGCTTCAGCCAGTGGTTCAACCGGGGCGACAGCCCCAACACGCCGGGCATGTGGAGCGTAATGACCGGCTCCATCAACATCATGCAGGAGCGCATCACCCGCGCCCGGATGGCCGGCGACCCGCCCGAGATCCAGCTCTGCCCGCGCCTTGGCAGCTTCTCCATCATGGATTTCCACCGCGCCAGCGACGCCATCAACGAGGGTGAGGCCTGCGTCGAGCGCAACGTGGAGCAGCTCAAGGAGGAGCTATCCCGCCTCGGTTTGATATGACGCCGGGTGCCAACCTGACGAGCCCATAAAAAAAGGTTCTTCGCGGGATCTTGGGGAAGTGGAAGTTGACAGACAGGGTGCTGGTAAACTGGCTGTCTCCAAACACACC
>NZ_JAPCIV010000030.1:0-63914 GCF_027707585.1 Aeromonas sp. QDB39
TTTCATGTAGAACCTCCTGCGTTCAAGGTACGGGAAAATTCTACTTATGAGCACCCTGGTTTTTCGGGGGGATTACCAGTGCAATTACGCAGATCCGTCAGTCTGGGAGTATGCCTCTTGGTATATGACAGAGAAGGGGATAGTGTTGGACCCTTCTTTTCCCCGTGTCGAGCGTAACTGCGAGCTGACCGAGTGGAGCATACTACCCTGGTCGGTTATCAAGCAGCACCCGGGGCGATTACCACAGCTGATGCCTTGATGAAAAAACCGGAACCCTTGGGTTCCGGTTTTTTCATGCCTGCTGTTTGAGCCAACGCAGCAACTGCTGCACAAACAGCGCGGGCTGCTCGATGGGGTAGAGATGCCCGACATCCGCCACCTGCAGGCGCTGGCAGGCGGGGATGGCGTTGCCAAGTGCCTCGCACACTTGCGCAAACAGCGCTCTGGTCTGCGCGCCCCGCACGATGCAGGTGGGCACGCTGAGCCCGGCAAGGCGCGACGGCGACCAATCCGGCCGCTCGCTCTGGCTCAGTTGCTTGGGCAGGCTGGCGGTCTCCGCCAGTTGGGCTTGCTGCCACTTGAGGGGTTGCGCAGCAAAGTAGCCTGGGCGGCCCCCCGAGCCATCGATCAGGGTGGCCACCGCCTCTTGCAACTGCCCAGCTTCAACCTGACCAAACACCGGGCCGAACATGGCGCCGGCATCGGTCATAAAGGCGGCGAGCCCCTGCTCATCCAGCGCCCCCGGGCAGCCCGGCTCCACCAGATAGAGGCTTCTGACGCGCCCCGGTGCCTGCAAGGCGGCTGTCAGCGCTACATCCGCCCCATAAGACCAGCCGACCAGATGGACAGGCCCACACGCCAGCTGTACCAGCAGTGTGAGCAGATCGCTGGCATGGGTCTCAAGGCCGAAAGACCCCTCTTTGCCAGCCTCGCCGAAGTGGCGCAGAGTGGGGGCATAGACGGTGTAGTGCTGTGAGAGTTGCTCGATATGTTCGAGCCAGAGGGTATGGTTGGCCAACGCTCCGTGGATCAGCAGCAGCGGCTCACCGGAACCGGCCTGCAGGCAGGGCATTGGGCTGCCATTGATGATAAAGGTGTGAGTCTGTGACTGCATATCAACGCCTCCTCGGCGTGTCGTAGAAGTGGGAGAATATATAGCAAGGACCCTGCGGCCAGTAATAGGCCGCAACAGGCGTGGATGGATTAGCGGTCGCCAGAGAGATGGTTTTCGTGATTATCCTTGATGGCTGTAGAGTCAACCCCTTGTTGGTTGTAACTAATCGTGGAGCAAGGCACCGGCTTGAGGCCGGTGTCAGGTGATAACTAGATCTGCTCCTTCGGTACAAACTGGATATGAGTACGTTAAGGCACATCAGTGACAAAATACTGCACCACCTCGGTCAAATCATGCGCCAAATACTCTTGGGTATGAGGTTGCTCAAAGTGCAATTTGAAATCATCTTCACTGTTAAATCGTTCCCACAACAAGAAGCGGCTCTCATCTTTTTCACATTGATGAAGAGTGAAAATAGAGCAGCCAGGTTCCCTTAATGTCTCTTCGCAAAGTTCTTGCAGGTGTTGACGAGCCTTACTAATGTTTGCAGACTCTTTAACCTTTAGCTCGGCGGTAATGTAATAACCGGGATTAAACATAAATGACTCCTTCTCAGTGGAGTCTGTACGCTAACCCCTCGAGTTCACTCTAGGTCAAGCATTTTTTTTGTCGTAGGCATCTATCTTGTAGAGCACAATATCCAGCTCACCATTGAGCCTTGCTATCTCTTCTTCAAGATTGATCTGATGAGTTACAAGCAAAGATTTCCTTTCTGCCAAGGTTGTGGATCCTGCTTGGCGTAGCTTGGAAAATGACTTTATTTCCGCTAATGGCATTCCAGTAGATTTTAAACGTTTAATCCAGGTCAGCCATTCAATATCTGTTTTATCGAAAATACGTTATCCAGATTTATCTCTACGTATGTCTAATAATAATCCTTCCTTCTCATAATATCGCAATGTATAAATAGAGGTATTTGTTTTGTTTGCGACTTCAGAAATCTTCATGATACCACCATAAAAAATTTTTCGCAGGATTAAGGGGAAGGGCGAAATATATCTCTAACGAAAATAATGAAAGATAGAAAATAGAACCTGTTATGTCCCATTTTTGAATGCGTTATTATTGGTTAGCCTTGTATCAATTTTATTCGAAAGGTCTTGGAAACCGTCCAGATCAAAAGGAGCGTAAATACGCTTGAGGCTGTTGGTTCGAATGACCATGCAATCGACGATAAGCATTTTTCCCATGCTGACCCCCACCATCTTGGTATATGGTATGGATACTTTTCGGAAAAATCGGTTTCTACCTACCACATCTTCACTTCTCAATTCGACAGAAAACAATCTGGAAGCTTGAGCCATCACGAACAATACAATAAAGGCTGCTAGCAGTATTTTTAGATATTGGTCAAAGAGCCAGGCGCCCAGCTCCATGTTGAGTTGCGTTTTGTATGCACTGAGTACAACCCCCCCTGCAAACATCAATGTGATAAATATAAGGAACCGCTTGCTCATTGAGAGTAATGGCTGCTTCCAATTTAATGAGTATTTCATTATTTATTCCAGTTCGATAGCAGTATAACACCAGCTATCGAGATAACGAGGGGCGGATTATTTAGACGAGTTATTCTCAATTTTCCGAATACGCTGTGCTATTCGAACCTTCTGGCTAAATTATAGCGATACATTGGAGATGCAAGGCTGCAGGTCGACACATAAACTTTTTCACTATTGAAATGTGACATGATTATTTTAGTAACACAACCACATTGAAATTTACAACGCTCTTGTATTACATTGTTCATAGCATTTATCATAAAATATAGGTGTCGCATTGTCTGATTTGACGATGGATTAGGATTTATATTTCTGCCCATAGCTCCCCGTGAATACTTACCCATGATCCGATAGCGAACAGCTCTTTACCCAGCTCATTATCTATCGGAAACGACAATGTTGATGATAGTTTTAGTAGTGACTCCCCATCGATTTCCTCTGTTCCGGTTATTTGTCCTGTTGCCTGATAACAGCAATTCCTATTAGGAAACGACAGGGATATTGAGGGTTGCTCGATGGCTGATACGGAGGACAGGCGGCCAACTAACATTACTTCCACAACACCGTTAACTGGAAACCATTGATAACCCTGTTGATTACTGCCTTGATAGTAAAACCATATCTCCAATCCGCTATCTAATTTAGCTCGCACATTTCCATCGGCGTCACTACTAGAAGGATTAATTTCAATGATACGTAGTCGGAATGGCATCAATTAAACCTGATGGTAGATAGATGGGGATAATAGAGTAACGTGATATTTCATATGTCATCTTGATAACTTTCATCACCAGACTTATGGATAAAAATCAAGTTAATACTATTCCATGTTGGATTGTTTTTTATTTGAATTGCTCATGAGTTGATGTGTAGAGCAAAGCCAGAAATAATAATTCTTCATTTTAATAGGGTATGCTTGAGACTCCTCACAGTGAGAGTATAAATTACTGGTGATTCACATATTGCTAAAACCTAATCTCCACCGACTCCGCACTCCGCTTTGCCTCACCGTGATAAACCGCCTCGATATTATTGCCATCCGGATCGAGCAAAAAGGCGGCGTAATAGCCGGGGTGATAATGGCGCTCACCGGGGGCGCCGTTGTCCTGGCCCCCATTGGCCAGCGCTGCCTGATAGAAGCGATCCACTGTGGTGCGGTCTTGCGCCTGAAAGGCGAGGTGATGGCGGCCGGTCAATGCCCCCAGCGCCGCCGGGCTGTCGATGGCGGTGACAAA
Organism: Aeromonas sp. QDB39; assembly: GCF_027707585.1. Lineage (NCBI taxonomy): Bacteria > Pseudomonadati > Pseudomonadota > Gammaproteobacteria > Aeromonadales > Aeromonadaceae > Aeromonas > Aeromonas sp. QDB39. The sequence continues at coordinate 3,849 of NZ_JAPCIV010000030.1, forward strand.
CAGCTCGTCTGCCCAGAAGTAACCCTCACCGGTGCCGCCTATGGGAATATCGAGGACGGCCAGTGCGGCCGTATAAAAGCGCTGGCTGGCGGCCAGGTCTTTCACCACCAGCTGGAGATGGTCGATCAGCCGACCGCGATGCAATGTTTGTGTTTCCATACACCACCTTGCTTTGCATGTTGTGGATGAGTCGCCGGCCGGCCCCTTGCTGTGAAGCCGATGGCATGGCTACCGCCCCTGAATTTCAGCCTCCAGTCTGCTGCTTTGTAACCAACGGGGATGGCGGAGAGGGCTCATGGGTGACTCCGACGAGGCTTGGATTGCCATTCGGGTATGGTAGCGGGAGAGGGGCGCAGGGGAAGGGCTAGGTGATAAATGTTGGGGCGGGATCAACAAATTGGTCAGTACGGCAGGGGCTGGCCCCCTTGCCGGGGGAGAGAAGCTGGTCCAAGCGTGGGGAAGGGCCGCAGCCCCTCCCTCATGCCAGTGCAAGCTGCTGACGGGCGCGCCACAGCCGCTCGTGGAAGAAGAACACCACAGTGTTGATGGCAGGCTCGATCATCGCCATCACGCCGCCGGTGAGCAGCTCGCCGCTCAGCAGGTAGGCGACGCCGAAGGCCACCGAGAAGTGCACCAGGGCGAAGCTGCTGGTCTTGGCCTGCAGGCTGTGGTGAGGCTTGAGCTTGTGCCAGCCGAGATCATGGAAGTAGAAGGCGACCGTGTTGACGGCGGGCTCTATCAGGGCGATCAGGCTGGCGGTGAGCAGTTCACCGGTCAGCAGGTAAGCCACGGTGAAGGCCACGGTGAAGTGCAGAACGGCAAAGCTGATGGTCTTTTTCATGATGGCGGCTCCCTCTGGTGATGAGCAGAGTATCCCCTGAAATCACATCAAATGAAAACTATTCTCATCTAATGGTTGGATAGGGACGACCTATCAAGTGAGAACGCCCTCACCGGATTGGGAGTTGCCTGGGGCCACAGCGGCGCTAGAGTGAGCCTTTGCCATGAAAAAGGAGCTTTCATGCATATGAATATCAACGCCACCCTGATGGGGCAGTTCATCCTGTTGCTGATGATCATCGTCGGCGTCGTGGCCTGGCGACTGGCCCGCCGCAAGAGTGAGCATCCGGTGCTGATCACCGTGCTGTGCATGCTGCTCAGTCTGGCCCCGCCTTTCGCCCTGCTGGCGCTGCTTATTCTGGCGCTCTGGCGGGATCTCCCGGGCAAAACGTGAGGTTGGCCGACATGCTAAAAGCCCCGTGACGGGGCTTTTTTATTTGGGCGTCTCCCGCGCAGCTGCCGGTTGGGGCGGCAAGAGGCGGGCGAGGGGCTCACCGGCTGAGGGCGGCGATCCGCTCATGGGCCTGGCGCATGCCCTGCTCCGCCCCGTGGGGGTACAGGTCCATCCCTTCCGCGTAGACGAACTCCACCTGCGCGATGCCCATCAGGCCGAGCACGGACTCGAGGTAGGGGGTGACCGCATCCGTTGTCTGTCCTTGATGCACGCCGCCGCGGCTACTGAACACCAGAGCTTTTACCCCCTCCACCAGCCCCATGGGGTAGCTGTCGGTGTAGCGAAAGGTGACCCTGGCTCGCGCCACCAGATCGAACCAGTTCTTGAGCGGGGTCGGCACGTTGAGGTTGTACATGGGGGCGCCGATCAGCAGCAGGTCGGCGGCCTTGAGCTCGGCAATCAGTTGATCCGACAGCGCCACCCCTTGGCGGATGGCCTCGCTGGCTGACTCTGCCCCCCGCAGGGCGTGAAACAGTGCGCTGTCCAGTGGCGGCAGGGTGAGGGCCGGCAGGTCGCGTACCACCACCTGGTCCTGGTGGCCCTGCTCCCGGCGCGCTTGCAGAAAGCGCTCCATCAACTGGTTGGTGCGGGACGCGGGGCCGTTGAGGCTGGATTGCAGCAGCAGGATCTGACTCATGAGGTGAACTCCATCTGACAAAGTGTGGGGATGGAGGGATCTTATCAGTCATTTTTTTCCGCAGTGCTGATACTATTTCGTCATATTGGTTCCATAAGGTATGCAATAGATGGCAAACAGCCTCAATGGCCTCGATCTGTTCGCCAGCGTGGTGGAGGCGGGCAGTTTCGCCCAGGCCGCCGAGCGGCTCCACCTCACCCGCTCGGCGGTGGGCAAGGGGATTGCCCGGCTCGAGCAGCGTCTCGGCGTCCAGCTGTTTCACCGCACCACCCGCAGCCAGAGCCTGACCGAGGAGGGGGCGCTGTTCCATCGCCACTGCCTGCGGGCGCTGGAGGAGGTGCGCCTCGGCGAGGCGGCGCTGGCCAGCAACAAGCTCACTCTCAACGGCAGCCTCAAGGTCTCCATGCCGGTGCTGTTCGGTCAGCTGTGCGTGGCGCCCCTGCTGCTGGAGCTGGCGCAGGCTCATCCCGGGCTGGCGCTGTCGCTGTCGTTCAGTGACCGCAAGGTGGATCTGGTGGAGGAGGGGCTCGATCTGGTGATCCGCAACGGGGAGCCGCCGGACAGCCTGGATCTGGCGGCGCGCCGGCTCGGCGAGCACGGCATGACGCTCTGCGCTGCGCCCGCCTATCTGGCCGAGCGGGGCGAACCGATGACGCTGGCGGATCTGGCCGAGCACGAGGGCATCGCCTATCTGCGGCAGGGGCGGGTGCTGGCGTGGCAGTGGCAGCTGGATGGCCAGTGGCAATCGGTGCGACCGACGGGGCGCCTGCAGCTCGACGATCTGCACGCCATCACCCAGGCGGCCATCGCTGGCTTTGGCCTGGCCTGGTTGCCGACCTGGCTGGCGCGCCCGCACCTTGAGCGGGGCGAGCTGTGCGAAGTGCTGGGCTCCCTCAAGGGCAGGCGTTATCCCATCAATGCCCTCTGGCCCCACAGCCCGCACCTGCCGCTCAAGACCAGAATGGCCATCGACTGGTTGGCGAGCCGGCTGCCGGAGCGGCTTGCCAGCGTGGCGGGGGCAGGCAGCCATGACCAATAAAAAGGGCCTGCAGTGGCAGGCCCTTGGCGGTGTAACAGTGATGGAAGGCGTTACGCTTCAACCTTGTTGAGCCACTCGACCTTGTACTGGGCGCCGGCGCCCTGCGCCAGCTTGGCGCACAGGGGTTTCAAGAAGGCTTCAATCTGCTCATCCAGCAGCCAGGGGGGGCTCACTATCAGCATGCCTGAGCCGTTCATGCCCCAATCGGTGGTCTGGCCGGCCACTTCCAGCTCGGCCACCAGGACGTTGCCGAAGTTCTCGCGCTTGATGGCGCGCAGCATGTCGCGGGACTTGTCCGCCTCTTCCCCGAGGATGGGATACCAGAGGGCGTAGATGCCGGTGGCCCAGCGTTTTTGCGCCTTTTTCAGGGTATCGACCACCGCGAAGTAATCTTCCTTGAGCTCATAGGGCGGGTCGATCAGCACCAGGCCGCGGCGCGGCGTGGGCGGCAGCAGGGCCACCAGCCCCTCGAAGCCATCACGATGGTGGACGGCGACGCGGGGGTCGTAACCCATGTTAGCGCGCAGGTCTTCCACCTCGTTGTTGTGCAGCTCCATCAGCGCCAGCTTGTCCTGCTCGCGGGCGAGGCGACGGGACAGCTCCGGCGAGCCGGGGTAGTAGTGCAGCTGACCATCGCTGTTCATCTCCTCGATGACGCCGAGATAGGGGACCATGGTGGACCACTGGGCCCGCTCATCCCACAGCCGGCCAATGCCGTCGGCATATTCCGCCTTCTTCTGGGACCAGTCGCCGCGCAGGTCGTAGAGACCGCCGCCGGCATGGGTATCCAGCACGATGAAGGGTTTCTCCTTCTTCTTGAGGGACTCGATGATCAGGGCCTGAACGGCGTGTTTCAGCACGTCGGCGTGGTTGCCGGCGTGAAAGGCGTGGCGATAACTCAGCATATTAGGTCTCTGAGGGGGCCCTGCTGGGCCCCCAGTAACAATAGATAGTTCAACAGGTTGCGGCTGTTGCCGCGAAACAGGGTGAGGCTGCGCAGGGTCTGCAGCAGCACCCCTTGTTGCAGCCGCTCCAGCTCCAGCTCGTGGGCCAGCATGGCCTGATACTCCTGCTCGCCGAGCCGCGCCTTGGCGCTCGAACGCAGGGTGCGCCAGGGGCCGAGCACCGCCTCGGTCTGCACCAGCGCCGGTTGCAGGTCGGTCAGATCGACCGGGATCCCGCACTGATCCAGCCGATGCAGCAACAGGGCCAGATTGACGTTGCCCCCCTGCACCTGCACGCTGAGCCAGTCCTGGCTGCGCGCACCGTAGACCTCGCCACTCCACTGCCAGAAGTCGAGCGGGCCCGGCAGTTCGTGGGCGGCGATCCGCTCGCTCGCCATCAGCTGTTCGTCACGCAAGGAAGGCCTGCTCCATGGTTTCCAACTCCTCGGAGAGGCTCATCCACTCCAGCTCCACCCCTTCCAGCTCCTCCTTGATGGGGCCCTGGGACTTGAGCAGCTCGGAGAGCTTCTGCTTGGCGCTATCTTCATAGATGGCGGGGTCGGCCAGCTGTTCTTCCACCGCGGCCAGCTTGGCCTGCAGTTTCTCCATGCTGGTTTCGAGCTTCTCCAGCTTCTGGCGCAGCGGCCGGGTTGCTTGCCGGAACTCCGCCTCGCGCCGCTTCTGATCCTTGCGCGCCACCGCCGAGTTGGCGGAGACCGGGCCGTCGTCCGGTTTGGCGTTGGCCTCTTTCTCCTGCTCGCCGAGCCACTTGTGGTAGTCGTCCAGATCGCCGTCGAACGGCTCGACCCGGCCACCGTGCACCAGATAGAAGTCATCTGTGGTGGTACGCAACAGGTGCCGGTCGTGGGAGACCACCACCATGGCGCCCTCGAAGCCTTGCAGCGCCATGGTCAGGGCGTGGCGCATCTCCAGATCCAGGTGGTTGGTCGGTTCATCCAGCAGCAGCAGGTTGGGCTTTTGCCAGGTGATGAGGGCCAGCACCAGCCGCGCCTTCTCGCCGCCGGAGAAGGGGGCCACCTTGTCGAGCGCCTTGTCACCGTGAAAGCCGAAGCTGCCGAGGTAGTTGCGCAGCTCCTGCTCGGTCTTGTCCGGCGCGAGGCGCACCAGGTGATCGAGGGGTGAGTCGTCCAGACGCAGGGTCTCCAGCTGATGCTGGGCGAAGTAGCCGATGCTGACCCCGGCGCTCACCTCGAGCTTGCCGGAGAGCGGCGGGTTGGAGCCCGACAGCATCTTGATGAAGGTGGATTTGCCGGCGCCGTTGCGACCGAGCAGGCCGATGCGCGAACCCGGCACCAGGTTGAGTTTGATCTTCTCCAGGATCACCTTGTCGCCGTAACCGGCGCTGAGGTTCTCCATGGCAATCAGCGGGGTCGGCAGGGCCGACGGCTCGCGAAACTCGAAGCTGAACTCGGAGTCGGCGTGGGCGGGCAGGATCTTCTCCATCCGCTCCATCGCTTTCAGTCGGCTCTGAGCTTGACGGGCCTTGGAGGCCTTGTAGCGGAAGCGGTCCACATACGCCTGCATGTGGGACATCTCGCGCTGCTGCTTCTCGTACATGGATTGCTGCTGGGCCAGGTGTTCGGCGCGCTGCAGTTCGAAGTCGGAGTAACCGCCGGTGTATTCGTTGAGCTTGCCGTTCTCGATGTGGATGATGCGGCTGATGACCGAATCGAGGAAGTCGCGGTCGTGGGAGATCAGCACCAGCGTGCCCTGATAGGCCTTGAGCCACTTCTCCAGCCAGATGACGGCGTCGAGATCCAGGTGGTTGGTCGGTTCATCCAGCAGCAGCAGATCGGAGCGGCAGAGCAGCGCCTGGGCGAGGTTCAGGCGCATGCGCCAGCCACCGGAGAAGCTGCGCACCGGCGAACTCAGCTGCTCGTCGCTGAAACCGAGGCCGTGCAGCAGTTCGGCGGCGCGGGCACGAATGCTGTAGGCGCCGATAGTATCGAGCTTGCCGTGCAGCTCGGCCACCAGCAGGCCGTTGTCATCCTGCTCGGCCTGGACCAGCTGGGCCTCCAGGGCGCGGAACTCCTTGTCGCCGTCGATCACGTAGTCGAGGGCGGAGCAGTCCAGCGCCGGGGTCTCCTGTGCCACGCCGGCAATCTGCCAGCCAGCGGGCAGGCTGAAGGTGCCGCTGTCGATGGCCAGCTCGCCCCGTACCAGTGCAAAAAAGGTGGACTTGCCACAGCCGTTCTTGCCCACCAGACCCACCTTGTGGCCGGGATGAATGGTGGCGGATGCGTTGTCCAGCAGCTTGCGGCCGCCGCGGATCAGTTCGATTTGACTGGCAACTATCATGGATTGGTCTGCTTGGCTCAAATGGAGGAGAAAAACTGGCGCGGATCTTACGTGAAACGGCGCAGATTTGCACTTGAGGCGGGGGGCAACCACTGGCTGGGGGGGCAAAAACATGCCATAACAGAGCAATCAGTCAGGGTTGGGGAGGTTAGCATGCTTATCAGGGACATCATGACGACCCGGGTCGCCACCGTTTCCATGGATGACCGGCTCAATGTCATCAAGGAGATCTTCGAGCAGGCTCACTTTCGCCACCTGCTGGTGCTGGAAGAGGAGGAGCTGGTAGGGGTCATTTCGGACCGGGATCTGTTCCGCGCCATCAGCCCCTATCTGGACTCCGAGGCCGAGATGAGCCGCGACACCGAGACCCTCAACCGGCGCGCCCACCAGATCATGAGCCGCCACCCCATCACCATCGCCCCCCAGCTCACGGTGCGGGACGGGGTCAAGATGATGCTGGAGAAGAACGTCTCCTGCCTGCCGGTGCTGGAAAACGGCGCCCTGGTCGGCATCATCAGCTGGAAGGATCTGCTGCGCGCCGCCCTCGACAGCGACGCCTTCTAGACCCTCGCTCACAGTTTGCAAGACAGCGAAAAGGGCTCCGAGGAGCCCTTTGTCGTTGGCGGTCAATGGCGCCTTGCCCCTGTGTCAGGGCAGCGGTTCCACCAGCAGGATATGGGAGTCATGTCCCGTCACCCGCACCTTGCTGCCGGCGCTCAGCGGCTGGCTGCAGCGCACCGTCCAGGCGGTGTCGTCCAGGTGTACCCGGCTCATCCCCTGAGTCACGTCATCCAGCAGCACCAGCTCGCGGCCAAGATAGCCCTGCATCCGCTCGTTGATGGGGGCGGCGGCATCCCGGCTGGAGCGATCCCGGCGGTGTTGCCAGCGCCACCAGGCCCAGGTGGTGAGCAGGGATTGTAGGCCGAACAGCAGCAGCTGCGCCTGCCAGCCGAAGGGCCAGACCAGCAGCAGCAGGCCCACTTCCAGCGCGGCGATGCCGGTCCAGAGCAGAAAGCCCACCGAGCCCAGCACCTCGATGGCCAGCAGCGCGAAGCCGAGCCCCAGCCAGTGCCAGTGGGTCAGCCCCTCGAACAGGGCTGTCATGACTTGCCGCCCTTGCCATCCTTGAACAGCTCGGCCATGCCGGCGACGGCGCCGATCAGGCTGCCCGCCTCCAGCGGCATCATCACCACCTTGCTGTTGGGGCCTTCGCCGATGCGGGCCAGCGCCTCGGTGTATTTCTGGGCCACGAAGTAGTTGATGGCCTGCAGATCCCCTTCGGCGATGGCCTTGGAGACCATGTGGGTTGCCTTGGCTTCCGCCTCGGCGGCCCGCTCGCGCGCTTCGGCGGCGAGGAAGGCGGCCTGACGCTCACCCTCGGCCTTGAGGATCTGGGACTGCTTCTCCCCTTCCGCTTTCAGGATTTTGGACTGGCGCACCCCTTCGGCCTCCAGCACCTCGGCCCGTTTCTGGCGCTCGGCCTTCATCTGGGCGTTCATGGCTTCCACCAGTGCCAGCGGCGGACGTACATCCTTGATTTCGATCCGGGTCACCTTGATGCCCCAGGGGGCGGTGGCGGCATCCATGGTGCGCAGCAGTTTCTCGTTGATGGTGTCGCGCTGGGAGAGCATCTCGTCCAGCTCCATGGCGCCGAGCACGGTCCGCATGTTGGTCATGGTGAGATTGCGGATGGCGCTGGTGAGATCGTTGACCTCATAGCCCGCCTTGCGGGCATCCACCACCTGCACGAAGCTGATGGCATCGATGGTGACGTTGGCGTTGTCGCGGGAGATCACCTCCTGCGCCGGGATGTCCAGCACCTGCTCCATCATGATGATCTTGTGGCCGACCCTGTCCACATAGGGGATCAGCAGGTTGAGGCCCGGCACCAGGGTGCGGGTGTAGCGGCCGAAGCGCTCCACGGTCCAGTTGTAGCCCTGCGGCACTATCTTGATGCCGGCGCTCAGGGTCGCGAGCACCAGAAACACGAAGATCCCCAGCACAATCAATGACTCATTCATTATTAAGCTCCTTATGAAACACTTTCACTAGCCTATGGCCTTGCGCCTGGCACCACAAGCGCCTTGCTTCGCCTTTGTCATCATACGGCTTTGTTAATTACTAAAATGCATTAAAAAGCATTTTTTATTATTTTGAGGGATAAGCAGCCCTGCCTATAGTCGCCCCATATTAGTCGTGTTCCGAGGGATGGGCCGAAATGGATTATTTGCCGATGTTTGCCAAATTGGACGGTCGCCCGGTGCTGCTGGTGGGAGGGGGCGAAGTGGCCCTGCGCAAGGCGCGCCTGCTGCTGGCGGCCGGTGCCAGGCTGACTCTGGTTTCCCCCGAGCTGGAACCCGACTTCCATCAATTTACCGATCGCTTCACCCATCTGGCGGAACGTTTCACCCCGGCCCATCTGGCCGGCCAGATCCTGGTGGTGGCCGCTACCGACGATCTCGAGGTGAACGCGCTGGTCTATCAGAGCGCCAACCAGCTCGGTCTGTTCGTCAACGTGGTGGACGACCCCAAGCGCTCCAGCTTCATCTTCCCTTCCATCATCGATCGCAGCCCCATCATGGTGGCTGTCTCCAGCGGCGGCAAGGCGCCAGTGCTGGTGCGCCTGCTGCGCGAGCGGCTGGAGAGTCTGCTGCCCCGCCATCTCGGCGCTCTGGCCGAGCTCTCCGGCCGGGTGCGCGACCAGGCCAAACGGGTGCTCTCATCTATTTCCGATCGTCGTCGCTTCTGGGAGCGCGCCTTTGCCTCCAACACCCTGGCCGGTCTGATTGAGAAAGAGGATTGGCAGGGGGCCGAGCAGTGGCTGAACGATGGCCTCGACCAGGCGACAAGCGAAGTGGGAGAAGTGGTGCTGGTCGGTGCGGGCCCCGGCGATCCGGGCCTGCTGACCCTCAAGGCGCTGCAACAGATTCAGCAGGCCGAAGTGGTGCTCTATGACCAGCTGGTCTCTGCCGAGATCCTCGACCTGGTGCGCCGCGATGCCACCCTGGTGTCGGTCGGCAAGAAGGCCGGCGCCCACAGCGTGCCGCAGGAGGAGACCAATCGCCTGCTGGTGGAATACGCGAAAGCGGGCAACCGGGTAGTGCGGCTCAAGGGGGGCGATCCCTTCATGTTCGGCCGTGGCGGTGAGGAGCTGGAAGTGCTGGCCGACGAAGGCATCCCCTTCTCGGTGGTGCCCGGCATCACGGCCGCCGCCGGTGCCACCGCCTATGCGGGCATTCCGCTTACTCACCGCGACCATGCCCAGAGCGCCGTCTTCATTACCGGCCACTGCCAGATCGATGGCAAGGAGCCCGACTGGCAGCAGCTCGCCGCTACCAGCCAGACCCTGATCATCTACATGGGGCTGATGCGCTCCGAGCACATCCAGCAGCAGCTGGTGAGCCATGGCCGCAGCAGCGCTACTCCCATCGCCATCATCGAGCGCGGCACCACCGCCCGCCAGCGGGTACTGACCGGCACCTTGGCGGATCTGGCCGAACTGGCCCAGCAGGCCGTGAGCCCGTCCCTCATCGTCATCGGCGAAGTAGTGGCCCTGCGCGAGCGGCTCGCCTGGTTTGGCGAGGGACAGCAGCAGGGCGCCTGCGACCTCAAGCTGGTGAGCCTGGCCTGAGCGCCGGCGGCAACAGCCATCGATTTGACGGTGCTGCGACAGCGGCACCGACCTGAACCAACACCGCGCCCTGACCAGGCGCGTTAGCAATGAACCGAGGACCCAGACATGGACCGTGAAAGACTGACCCACTTGCAGCAGCTGGAAGCCGAGAGCATCCACATCATCCGCGAGGTGGCTGCCGAATTTGAAAACCCGGTGATGATGTACTCCATCGGCAAGGACTCCTCCGTCATGCTGCACCTGGCCCGTAAGGCCTTCTATCCGGGCAAGATCCCGTTCCCCTTGCTGCACGTCGACACCGACTGGAAGTTCAAGGAGATGATCAAGTTCCGCGATGAGACCGCCAGGAAGTACGGGCTGGATCTCATCGTCCACAAGAACCCGGATGGCCTCGCCATGGGCATCAACCCCTTCGTGCACGGCAGCGGCAAGCACACCGACATCATGAAGACCGAGGGGCTCAAGCAGGCACTCAACAAATACGGCTTCGACGCTGCCTTCGGTGGTGCCCGCCGCGACGAGGAGAAGTCCCGTGCCAAGGAGCGGGTCTATTCCTTTCGCGACAAGTCCCACCGCTGGGATCCCAAGAACCAGCGCCCGGAGCTGTGGCGCGTCTACAACAGCCAGGTCAACAAGGGGGAGAGCATCCGGGTGTTCCCGCTCTCCAACTGGACCGAGCTCGACATCTGGCAATACATCTACCTCGAGAACATCGACATAGTGCCGCTCTACTTTGCGGCCCATCGCCCGGTGGTGGAGCGCAACGGCATCAAGATCATGGTGGATGACGAGCGCATGCCCATCGGCCCGGAAGACGAAGTGAAGCAGGAGCTGGTGCGCTTCCGCACCCTCGGCTGCTACCCGCTGACCGGTGCCATCGAATCCGCTGCCACCACCCTGCCGGAGATCATCGAAGAGATGCTGCTCACCACCTCGAGCGAGCGGCAGGGGCGGCTCATCGACCACGATCAGGCCGGCTCCATGGAGCAGAAGAAGCGTCAGGGCTATTTCTAAAAAAATGTTCTAAGGAATCGCAACATGAACAACCACATTCAGACCGCCATCAGCGAACAGGGCATTGAAGCCTACCTGCACGCCCAGCAACACAAGAGCCTGCTGCGCTTTCTCACCTGCGGCAGCGTGGACGACGGCAAGAGCACCCTCATCGGCCGCCTGCTGCACGACTCCCAGCAGATCTATGAAGATCAGCTCAAAGCGCTGGAGTCCGACAGCCAGAAACTCGGCACCACCGGCGAGAAGCTGGACCTAGCGCTGCTGGTGGACGGCCTGCAGGCGGAGCGCGAGCAGGGCATCACCATCGACGTGGCCTACCGCTATTTCTCCACCGCCAAGCGCAAATTCATCATCTCGGACACCCCGGGCCACGAGCAGTACACCCGCAACATGGCCACCGGCGCCTCCACCTGCGATCTGGCCATCATCCTGATCGACGCCCGCAAGGGGGTGCTGGATCAGACCCGCCGTCACAGCTTTATCGCGAGCCTGCTTGGCATCAAGCAGTTCGTGGTGGCGGTCAACAAGATGGACCTGGTGGAGTTCAGCCAGGAGGTGTTCGAGCGCATCAGCTTGGAGTATCGCGAATTTGCCAAGAAGCTCAGCGTCGACACCATCCATATCGTGCCGGTCTCGGCGCTGGACGGTGACAACGTGGTCAACCCGAGCGACAAGCTGGCCTGGTACGAAGGCGAAACCCTGCTTGCTCTGCTGGAGTCTGCCGATGTGATACAAAATGCAGAGCGCGAGCTGGAGCGTCACCCGGTGCGCCTGCCGGTACAGTACGTCAACCGCCCCAACCTCGATTTTCGCGGCTTCGCGGGGACGCTCGCCTCCGGCATCCTGCGGGTCGGCGACAAGCTGGCGGTGCTGCCGTCGGGCAAAGAGAGCACGGTGACCCGTATCGTCACCTTCGACGGCGATCTCGACTACGCCCTGCCGGGTCAGGCCATCACGGTCACCTTCGCCGACGAGATCGACATCAGCCGCGGCGACCTGCTGGTGGATGCCGCCAGAAAGCCGCTGGTTACCCAGAACCTGCTGGCCCACATCGTCTGGATGGGGGAGGAGTCCTTGCAACCGGGCCGGGTCTACGACGTCAAGCTGGCCACCAAGAAGAGTCGCGGCCAGGTGGAGGCCATCCGCCACCGCATCGAGATCAACAAGCTCGATGAGCTGGAGGCGAGCGAACTCAAGCTCAACGAGATCGGCCTGTGCGAGCTGAGCCTGACCGACCCGGTGGCGTTCGACCCGTATCAGGAGATCCGCGATACCGGCAGCTTCATCCTGATCGACCGGCTGACCAACGTCACCGTCGGTGCCGGCATGATAGTGGAGGGCTTGGCAGCTAAAGTGGCAACAGGGCACTACAGCGAGTTCGAAGTGGAGCTCAACGCCCTGGTGCGCAAGCACTTCCCCCACTGGCAGGCGCTGACCATCAGCAACGACGCAAGCAAGGAATAAGCCCATGACCTGGCAACAATCCCTGGTGCTGGGTCTGCTGGCTGCCCTCGTCGTTCTGCTGATCCAGGGCAAACTCCGGCCGGCGCTGCTCTTCTCGGGCGCCGTGCTCATCACCTATCTGAGCGGCCTGGCGGACATCAACGCCGTGGTGGCGGGCTACACCAACAGCGCCTTGCTGACCCTGGTGCTGTTGCTGCTGGTCTCGCTCGCGGTGGAAAAGACCCGGGTCATGAGCTGGTTCGCCAACCTGGTGGGCACCGGCTCGTTCAACAAGGTGCTGGTGAAGGTGTGGTTCTCCACCGCCTTCCTGTCGGCGTTCGTCAACAACACCGCCGTGGTGGCCTCCATGCTGGGGGCGGTCAAACGCAACCCCAACCATGCACCGTCCCGGTTGCTGCTGCCCATGTGCTTCGCGGCGACCTTTGGCGGCGTGCTGACTCTGATCGGCACCTCCACCAACCTCATCGTCAACAGCTTTCTCATCAAGATGGGGGCCAAGCCGCTCGGCATGTTCGACTTCTTTATGGTGGGGGCGGGGACCTTGCTGACCGGCCTCATCGCCGTGCTGCTGTTTGCCCGCCACCTGCCGGAGCAGGACACCGAGATGAGCCGCGAATCCGGCTACTTTCTCGAGGCCAAGGTGGGCCCCGGCTCGCCCATGGCCGGGCGCAGTGTCAAGGAGAACGGCCTGCGCAGCCTGAAAAGCCTCTATCTCGCCGAGATCATCCGGGGCAACCAGGTGATCTGCCCGGTGCAGCCGGAACACGAGTTGCACGAGGGAGACATGCTGCTGTTTTGCGGCGACGTGGAGAGCGTCGGCGTGCTGCAGGAGCTCAAGGGGCTGGATCTCTACGGCCAGCACCGGCTCAACGGCCAGCACCTGGTGGAGGTGATCGTCAGCCACAGCTCGCGGCTGGTGGGTCAGACCATCAAGGATGCGGAGTTTCGCACCCACTTCGATGCGGTGGTGCTGGCGGTGCGCCGGGGCGAGACCCAGCTCACCGGCGGCCTCGGCCAGATTGAACTGCACGCAGGGGACACCTTGCTGCTGGCCCCCGGCCCCAAGTTTGCAGGCAACAAGTCCCTCTCCCGCGAGTTCGTGGTGGTGAGCGGGCTGGAGGCCTCCACCCGGCTCGATGCCACGCGCAGCGCCGCCGTGGTGGGCGGTTTTCTCGGGGTACTGGCGCTGTCGGTGTTCGATCTGGTGCCACTGTTCAAGGGGCTGCTGGTGATGCTGGTGGTGCTGCTGTTCTCCCGCATCCTGACCCTGGACGAGATCCGCCGCCGCTTTCCGCTGGATATCTGGCTGGTGGTGGGCGGGGCGCTGGCCATCGCCGATCAGCTGGAAAAGAGCGGGCTGGCCCGGGTCATCGCCGACTGGCTGATGGGGGAGTTCAACGGTGCTAGCCCCTTGATCGCCTTTATCGGCATCTACCTGTTCACCCTGGTGCTGACCGAGCTGATGAGCAACAACGCCGCCGCGGCGCTGGCCTTCCCCATGGGTTACCAGCTGGCGCTCAGCATGGATGTCTCCACCATGCCGTTCATTCTGGCGGTGCTGTTCGGGGCGAGCTCCAGCTTTATCCTGCCCTACGGCTACCAGACCAACCTGATGGTCTATGCGGCAGGCAACTACAAGATGCCGGACTACCTCAAGCTGGCCCTGCCGGTCTCCCTGGCCTACAGCCTCGGGGTGATCGTCATGGTGCCCCTGCTGTTTCCGTTTTAAGGCGGCGCAACTGGGGGCCTGGTGCCTGGCAGGGAATATAGATACACGACGACCATGGCCCCGTCAGTGGCGAGTGGCCAGAGGCTGAGCTCCAGGGAGCCAGACCGTTTCAGCATTGAGGCGCGAGCGCCAAGCAAGGAGTGTGAATGAGCAATATCGTGTGGCATGCCCATGCCGTCGACAAACGGAGCCGGGCCGAGCAGAAGGGACAGAAGCCGCTGGTGATCTGGTTTACCGGACTGTCGGGGGCGGGCAAGTCCACCCTGGCGGGGGCACTGGAGCAGGCGCTGGCCGCGCAAGGCAAGCACACCTATCTGCTGGATGGGGACAACGTGCGCCACGGCCTGTGCGGCGATCTCGGCTTCGATGACGCCGCCCGTCAGGAAAACATCCGCCGGGTCGGCGAGGTGGCAAAACTCATGGTGGATGCGGGCCTTATCGTGCTCACCGCCTTTATCTCGCCGTTTCGTGCCGAGCGGGAGCTGGTGCGCAATCTCGTGGGTGAAGGGGAGTTTGTCGAAGTGTTTGTGGATGCCCCGCTCGCCATCTGTGAAGAGCGCGACCCCAAGGGGCTCTACAAAAAGGCGCGAGCAGGGGAGATCCGCAACTTCACTGGCATCGACTCCGCATACGAGGCCCCCGAGCAGCCGGAAATCCATCTACTCAACGCCGGCAAGCCGGTGGAAGTGCTGGTGGATGAGTTGCTGACCGCCCTAAGGCAGCGGGGGTTGATCGATTAAGGTCTATTGTCTGGACGGATTATTGATAAACAAGGAGGCGTTTTCCACCTTGTTTATTGCTTCCCAGCTATTCCCCTTGTTGCATTGGCTAACTATTATGCCGCCTTAACCTGTGAATGAACGTGTGACATATTTGAGTGAAGCGAATTCAGCATGCGTTTACAAATCAGCCCTGAAGGCTTTGTTAGCTGAGTTATTGATGCGCTGATATAGATAAATATTTACTACGCATTTGTAAATACTGAAGGACTCGACCCAAAAATCAACGTTCGGATTGAGAGGTGATATCTTGTGCTTTTTACACAAAATGGCATAAAACATTAACAAAAAATACCAGATTGCATCATTTAAAACGACCAACGTAGAACTGCTATTGCTTCCTACTTTGCCAAAAACATTGAAGCTAGATGTATCTGAATTAGCATGAAATGAGAGCGCTCCTAACATAGTTGAACTGTAAGAATGATGGACAATGTTAGAATAGAATGAGTAGTTATCTTTTCTTAGTTGACTAATGCTTGATTGTAACTGCGGCTCAAGCCCAAATAATTTTTCTAGATCACTTAAACGTGAATTAAGTTGAAATGATTTGAGGTTTTTAGCCCAAAACCGTTTTTCTTCAATTTCATCAGAACATACAAAACCAGAAAATAGCTCCTTATCAGAGATTATGTTTAGCGTCATCCAACTGAGTTCAAGAAATATCCTTAATTGACTTCTAGCCTGAGTGTCGAGCCCTTTTTGGATTAGGGTGTCAACTGACAAGGCATAATTTGATAAGTTACAAAGTAAATGAGAAATGACTAAGTCAGGGTTTGGGCGTTCATTACTACCGAGCCAATCTCTAGGAAACAATTTGCTTTCATTTTTTATTGGGTCGGGACCTACGGTTAATGCAAGTAGTCCAATACTAGTCACCCCCAAACCAGTGATAGTTCGTAGCTCAGAAAAGATAGAGTTTGAAAACTGCTCGTTTTCAACTAACTGTTCATTAATTGCCTGTAAAATATTATCAACATCCGAAATTAAAATGTTTTTTTCAACAATATCACCTAGGGTTTTATTTACATCTTCCAATGTGCCCTCTATTATCTCTCTATGTTTTTCATTGTCAATTTTATACAAGTAAATTCTCCTAAATTAAATCAGCTAACGGATAGGTAAAGGGACGGGCGCAAGCGTAATGAATAGCCTTTGACCGTTTTTATGCTGAGCTGAGAGGTTATTATTTTCTTTTGTATTTAGCTCTGACCTTTGATTTCCCTCAAGCATTATTTGGGTACTATCTTTCATTAATTGTGTGGGAGTTTCGCCGTTTATTGAGTTTGATTAATAAGTTTGGTGTGATGGGGTGTATGAGATTGGTGGATTGATAAACTACTAATCGATAATATAAAGAGGATATTTAGCAGCTAGGCTGCTTTAATTAATAAGCACTGGTATATTGGTTAGGGTTACTTAACTTCGACTTTAACCACATATTCATATCGCTAATGACCTCTTTACGCAGGTTTTTCCCGTCACTGTCCTTCAATCCATGATCGAGTTCTTCGTAACGCCGATACTCGATATTTCTTTTCCCGAGGACTTTAAGGCGCTGTATCAACTCATCTGTTTTTTGCGGTGATACCGACGTGTCTCTCCCTCCCTGAATGATCAGCAAAGGAGATTTTATGTTTTTCAGGGTATCAAGCTGATCGAGGGAGAGCATCTGTTGCCACCAATGATAGCCATGCCCGCTCACTTCAAGCTCAAAGGGTTTGCTGTTAAGAACATGTTCGGCAAACCCTTTAAAACCGTCGATATTTTTTCTCGCCGCGGCGGGGTTTTTATGCTCTGCAGCGATGCTGTGTGAGACGTCATCGATAAACCAGCGGCCACCGCCATTAAAGGCGATGGTGGCATCGATATAGTCAACATCTGCGGTCACCAGGTTGGCGATAACGGCCCCTTCACTGCCGCCCAAGAGGATAAATGTCTTGTATTGCCTATCTTTGCGGATGATATCGAGAACAGCCTTGATATCTGCTACCCGCTGCGCAGGGCTGTCCTTTTCAAGGTACTGAGCAGGGCAATCCTTGCGTGCCGGATCGGTACTGTATTTTAATTTTCTATCAATGCCATACTTTTCGATTAGCAGAACATCAGCTTCTGGCCAAACATCTTTATAGTCGGAAAGTATCGAATCAATGTTAAGCACACTGTTGCAATCAGAGCCTTGCAGAATCAACAGCAGCGTATCTGCATCATGGGAATGTTGGACCAGATAATAGGAGACAGGCGAGCCATCATCCCTGCTGGCTGTGCGAGTGGTGATATCTTCAGCATTACTAGTGAATGTCAAAAGGAGCAAAAGTAAAAATATCGCTCGAATTTTCATTTCGGCCCCTGACAGTAATAAAATGGAAGTTATAAATGATCCGATAACCTAACTATTTGAATAGTTTTTATCACCTTTATAGCGGCTGCTGAAAGCTCACACTCTCTGATATCAGAATATATTTGTGTTGCCACTCGTTTATCTATTTTATCGGCAAGGCTACCGCCCCTGAATTTCAGCCTCCAGTCTGCTGCTCTTTCCCTGCGGTGTGGCTCTGGTCTGATTCATGGCGGACTCCGACGAGAGGTGATCTGATGATCATGTTACCGAACGGAGCCTTTTAGGGAAGGGGTAGTGAGTGCTTTCTCGAGCAGGATCAATAAATTGAGCTGCTATGGGGTGGTGGTCGGGCGGTGGGGGTATCTCAGCGCCCTTGCTTGCTAAACGCTCGTTGGGTATTTGGGTAGAGGAATGAACTGCGGGGCCGTCACGCTGTTGAGTGAGGCGCAGCACAGATGCCAGGGTGAGGGCATCAAGGGGGCAGTGATGGTATGGGGGTACCCATACGGCCAGAACCGCACTTGTCACAAGAGATAAATGGGCCCGCTGCCGGTGATGACAGGGGCCTTTTTTGTTGTTAGCGCACGGTCTTGGGATCAGCGGGCCAGCACTACCTGGCCGCTGGGTCTGGGGTTGTCGAATTGATGGGGAGCGGGCTGCTGCTGGAACTGGCGCACCAGCCGGTCCAGTTCGCTCAGTTGCCGCACCAGCTGGTTGATGCCCTGTACGGCATGCTGGCTGCCTTGGCTTGAGTCATCGGCCAGGGTCTTGATGCTGAGCACGTTGCGATCGATATCGGCGGTGACCTGGGACTGCTCCTGCACGGCCTGGGCTATCTGGCTGCTGCCGGAGGCGACCTGCTGCAACATGCTGTTGATCTGCTGCAGTATGGTGCCGGTGGCGGAGGCCTTCTGCTGGCAGCTGGCGGAGAGCGCGCCCCCTTTCTCCATCGCCAGTTCGGCATTGCCTGCACTGGCCTGCAGCAGGGTGATCATCTTCTGGATTTCGCCGGTGGAGGACTGGGTCTTGATGGCCAAGGATCTGATCTCATCCGCCACCACCGAGAAGCCGCGGCCCGCCTCGCCGGCCCGGGCTGCCTCGATGGCTGCATTGAGGGCGAGCAGATTGGTCTGATTGGCGATGCTGTTGATGACATCGAGAATGCCGTCGATGTCCCGGCACTGTGCCGCCAGAGTGTGGATCACCGTTTTTGAAGTGGTCAGCTCGCTGTGCATCCCCTCGACCGCCCCTATGGTCTCCTGCACGCTGCGGTTGCCCTCCCGGAACAGCTCAGCGGTTTCATCGAGCAGGCCGGAGGCGGCGGTGGAGCTGTGGGAGACCTCGTGGATCGACTCGGCCATCTGGGTGATGGCGGTGGCGACCTGATTGGTCTCTGCCTGTTGTTGCTGCAGGTTGCTGGTGATGGACTCGGCATTGCGCAGATCGCCTTCGGCCGAGCGCAGGATCCGGCTGCAGGTCTGCTGGGTACGCGCCAGCACGGCGTTGAACTCGGCCTGATTCATCAGCATGGCGAGCTCGATGGCGGCGATGTTGTCGACCTTGTTGGTGTAGAGCAACTGCATCAGCGGGTTGTCGAAACGGCTGCGGGCCATCTTGTCGAGCTTGCCGAGGCGACGGGCCAGGGCATGGGTGATCATGGCTGCCAGCAGCAGCGGTATGGCCGCCAGGGCCAGCTGCCAGAGCGCAGCCTGTTGATACCCCAGCGCCACCATGGCCGTCAGGCTCAGCAGCAGGCAGAGCCCGAGTGCCAGGGTGTGGGAGAAGGTCGGCAGCCTGAGCGCCAGCGGGGCCTTGTCAGCGCGCAGCCCGGCATAGATGCGCTCGGCCCGCTGCTTGATCTCCTCACTGGGGGCGGTACGCACTGATTGATACTCCACCACCTTGCCGTGGGCATCCTTGATCGGCGTGACGAAGGCGCTGACCCAGTAGTGATCGCCATTCTTGCAGCGATTCTTCACCGGCCCCATCCAGCTTTTGCCGGCCCGGATATGGTGCCAGAGATCGGCGAAGGCCTGCTTGGGCATATCCGGGTGGCGCACCAGGTTGTGGTGCTCCCCTTGCAGCTCCTCCAGATTGAAGCCGGCGATATGGCAAAACTCGTCGTTGGCATAGGTGATCCGGCTCTCCAGATCCGTGGTGGAGATCAGGCTCTGGTGCTCCGGATAGAGGCGTTCGCGCTGGGTAACGGGTTGATTGATTCTCATGGTGGCTCCGGAACAGGGTTGCTGGAAAGATGTATGGCAAATGCAAGTCATGAGCCAGCACGCAGAGATTGATGATTATTTTGTGAATAGTGGGTGATGAAGGTGAAACGAGTCAGCCTGGCTCAGCCAGGAGGGCAATTATTGGCAGCGAAATGGAGAAGAATTCGCATTTCGAGAACCGTTTTGGCAACGGCTGGTCGATATTTCGCAAGATGCTGCGGCGGTGCGCGAAACAACGGAGCCCGGGGGACGGGCTCCAGGGGATCAGGGGGCAGGGTCGACCGGGGCAGGCTCAGGTCCGGCGGGCGGGGTCAGCATCATGGTCTCTATCTGCAGCCCCTGCACCAGCACGGTTTTCAGATCCTGCAGGTACTCTTCCAGCGGCGGCTCTTGCAGCAACTGGGCGAGCTCGTTGCCGACCGGCGTCAACCGGTAGTAGAGCAGGGTGATGTTGGTCTGCTTGCGCTGCAGGCGCCAGCGCTGATCGCCGAACTCCAGCTCCACCCCGTCGGCGGGCAGCGGGCCGGACTCCAGCTCGCCCCGGTGCAGCAGGCCGAGTTCGAACAGCTGCAGCAGGGCGTTGTAGGGGATGCGGTACTTGCCAAGGCCGAGCCGGGTCACCCGGGCGCGGCTGAGCAGGCTGGCCCCCTTGTGCAGCCCCAGCAGCAGGCGCTGCTCGTCGCTGCCCACGTAGTGGCAGGAGAGGGAGCAGATGCGCTGGAACAGCTGGGCCTCGCGCTGGGTCATCTCCTTGAGGGTGGAAAGTGCGCGGATGGAGAAGCGGCCCGGGGTGGCGATCTCGATGGCGAAGATGCGGCCCCACAGCTGCTGCATGGGCACCATGCTGATGTCTTCCGCCAGTTGCAGGAAACGGGTCAGCCAGTCGCTGTCCATCTCGCCGCCGGCGGCTGTCTCCTCGCAGTGGCGGGAGGCCATCACCATGATGGCTTCCAGGTTGCGCTGGCGGGCGGCCTGATCCGCCAGCTGGCGAAAGGTGGCGCGCTGCTCGAAGGTGCTGTCGCTGTTGCGGGTGAGCATGCCGTCGATACCGCGGCTGCGGGCCAGGCGCAGGGTCTGCTCCTGGCTGCTCAGGATGGAACTCTCTTTCTTGGGCGGGGGCAGGTCAGCCATGCTGGCTCCGTGATCGCAAGGTCTAGCCTTGAATGTTACTCCAACCGGGATGGCGGGCAATCCCTCAGGCAGGGGCCGGTAAAGATCCGGTCGTTGCGGATAACAAAACGGCCTCCCGAGGGAGGCCGTGTGTGCCTGGTTACTGCTCTTCGTAGACGCTCACCTCGACCGCCTCCATGGAGTAGGAGGCGGTGGCCATCTCGTGGCTGGAGCTGACTGTGCGCATCTTGCCCTTCACCCAGATGGCGTCCCACAGGTCGTCCACCGGCGCCCCCTTGGGGTAGCTCACGTAGACCACCTGATTGGTGGGCGGGGGCGGCACATGGATGCAGGCGCCGAAGTAGGGCACCAGCAGGAAGGCGGTGATCTTCTTGGCATCCCCCTCCAGCGGTACTACGAAGCCCGGGATGCGCACCTCTTGGTTGTCCAGCTTCTGGTTGACCCCGCCCACCGGCTGCGGCACCGAGGCAAGGTTGCCGTCGTGGCTCACCTGGGGGGGCGGCAACAGTTTTTCACCTGCGGGAATGAGCACATCCCAGTCGATGGTCTTGTACTCCACGGCCATGGCCGGCAGCGCCAGCAGGGCGGCCAGCAGCGCCACAATTTTCCACTTCATCATCTGTCCTTCTCGTTTTATGGGCGCCTGACTAGACGCGAATGCTCATGCCGTCGCTCAGGCTGTAGCGATAAGCGCGGGCCGCTGGCAACAGGCCGATCACCATGCCGGCCAGCCAGACCAGCCCCAGCAGCAGCCACTCGTGGGCGCTCGGCAGCCCCAGGCTCAATTGCAGGCCATAGTGGCTGAGCAGCCAGGGGGTGGCAAGCCCCTGCCCCAAGTAGAGCACCGCCACCCCGAGCGCGATGCCGGCAGTGGTGAGGGCCATCGCCTCCAGTGCCAGCAGCAGGAACAGGTGGGCGGGGCCGGCGCCGAGAGAGCGCAAGATGGCAAGTTCCCGGCGCCGCTCGTTGAGACCGGCCAGCAGGGTGGTCAGCATGCCGATAAGGCCTGCCACCACCACGAAGCCGGCGATCATCGACAACGCCGTCTCCGCCACGCTCATCAGGCTCCACAGCTCCTGCAGGGCGGCCCCCGGCAGGATCGCCATCAGCGGCTCGCCTCGGTAGGTGTTGACGCTGCGCTGCAGCTGGAACGCCAATATTCGGTTGCTGAGCCCCACCATGAAGGCGGTGATGGTCTTGGGAGTGAGATCCTGGGCCAGCGCCTGCTCGGCGGTCACGTTCTTGCTGTGGCGGCCGGTGTCCCAGCCCAGGTGGATCGCCTCGATGCCGGCCAGCGGCACGTGGATGGTGCGATCGATGGGGGTACCGGTCGGTGCCAGGATCCCCACTACCTTGAATGGCAGGTTGTCGTGCTGGCTGAACGAGGTGTTGCCGGCGCCGTGGGCGATGACGATGGACTGCCCCAGGTGATAACCGAGCTTCTCGGCCACCTGGGCGCCGAGCACCGCTTCGAACGGCGTGTCGAACGGCCGCCCCTCCCGCAGTTGCAGCGCCTGCTGCTGGCCGTACTTCAGGTGGGTGAAGTAGTCGCCATTGGTGCCAAGCACGCGAAACCCCTTGTGGGAGTCACCAAGGGAAAGCGGGATGGTCCAGGCGATGCCGCGCTGGTTTTTGATGGCTTGATAGGCATCCCACCCTACGTTGTTGGTGGGATTGCCGATGCGAAACACCGAGTAGAGCAGCAGGTTCACCTGGCCGGAGCGGGCGCCGACGATGAGATCCGTGCCCGACACCGTATTGGCGAAGCTCTCGCGCGCCTGGTTGCGCACTCGCTCCACCCCGAGCAGCAGGGTGACGCTGATGGCGACGGCCAGCAGGGTGAGCCCGGCGGTGAGGCGGCGGGCCCAGAGGCTTTGCAGGGCAAGTTTCAGCATGATGCCCTCCTGTTCAGTTGTTGCAGGTTTTCCACCCGCGGGAAGAGCGGTTCGAGGTAGGGGTCGTGGCTGAC
Organism: Aeromonas sp. QDB39; assembly: GCF_027707585.1. Classification (NCBI taxonomy): domain Bacteria; kingdom Pseudomonadati; phylum Pseudomonadota; class Gammaproteobacteria; order Aeromonadales; family Aeromonadaceae; genus Aeromonas; species Aeromonas sp. QDB39. The sequence goes on from NZ_JAPCIV010000030.1 coordinate 26,368, forward strand.
GAAGACCAGGGTCGAGCCCTGCTTGTCGCACTCCTCGAACAACAGCTTGATGAAGGCGGCCCGGTTGTCGGTATCGAGGGCCGAGGTGGGCTCGTCGGCGATCACCAGCGGCGGTGAGCCGATCAGCGCGCGGGCGGCGGCCACCCGTTGCTGCTGGCCGATGCTGAGGGCATGGACGGGCCTGTGCAGCGCCTCCTCGGGCAGTTGCAATTCCCGCAGCAGGCGGCGTGCCTCGTCGGCCGGGCTGCCCTGCAGCCGGGCCCGCTTCTCGGGGGAGAAGGTGAGGGCGCTGGTGACGTTGTCCTGCACGGATAAAAACGGCAGCAGATTGAACTGCTGGAAGATGTAACCCAGATTGGCCGCCCGGAAGTGGTCGCGGGCACGGCCAGAGAGCCGGGCCAGCGGCTGGCCCAGCACCTCCAGGGTGCCGTGGTTGGCGGTCTGGATCCCGGCCAGCAGGCCGAGCAGGGTCGACTTGCCGGAACCCGACGGTCCCTTGATGAACACCCGCTCCCCCTCGCTGATGGTGAGGGCGGGCAGATCGAGTACAACCTCGTGACCCGGCCAGGCAAAGGCCAGATCGCGGATCTCAACCACGGCGTTTTTCATGGCGTTACCAGCTCAGTTTGTTGGCGGAGGGGGTCAGCTCGGCCGCAGTCTGGCCGCTGGGCAGTATGCCCTGCATGCTCAGCTTCTCCAGGCTCGGATAGACGCTGAACAGGGTGGCCTCCAGCCCGGTCAGCTTGGCCGGGGTAGCGCAGGTGTAGGTGTACATGGCGCCCAGGTCGGCGTGACCGGCGTCGTCGTGCTGGTGTTCGTCGTGCTTGCCGTCAGACTTCTGGTGGTCATGGTCATGGTCATGGTCATGGTCATGGTCATGGTCATGGTCATGGTCATGGTCATGATCTTCCTTGGCGGCCTGCAGCTCCTGCTGGGTCAGCTTGCAGCCGGCGGCCGGGTCGAAGCGAAACAGGGCATCGGGTTGTTTGAGTTGAGCCATGGCTTTGGCGTATTGCGCCTTCTCCTCGTCGCTCTTGGCGGCGTGCTCGAAGCCCACCAGATCGGCGGCGGGGGCCTGCAGCTCGATCATCAGCTGGTTGCCATCGAGCACCAGGTTGAGGTGGCCGTGGCCGTGCTCGTGGGCGCCGTGGCCGTGACTGTCGTGTTCATCGTGGTTTGCCTGCACGCCAAACGCGGCGGCCGCCAGTAACAGGGTGACTGCTTTCATCGTTAATCCTTTGAAAAATTTATTGAAAAATGGATTTAGCCGGATAAGCGATGAAACAGTGGCGGCGCGCGAATGCGGCACTGGCCTGACGGGGTAGCATGAGGTGTGGGCAAGGCAGCATCAACGAGCGTGCCGATGACCACTTGTGAAGACGGGATGACCAGGGTTGGGGTGAGTGCCAGCTTGCCATCCAGATGCAGGGCGCAGAGGACGCAGGCGTGGTTGTGGCCGGGTAGGTCGGCTTCCAGCGGATGTTGTGCCAGCACCGGTTGCAGCCACAACCAGCCCAGCAGCAGCAACCAGATTTTCAGCTTGGTACGACCCATAGACCCCTATCAAAGGGGCGCCATCAGCGCCCCTTCTCTCTGACTTAGAGATGGGACTTGATGAGCCCCATCACGGTAGCGATATTGTTGGCATCGAGCTGGCCATCTTTGGCAAACAGCACCTTGCCCTCTTTGTCCAGCAGGATGATGGCCGAGCTTTCCGGCGCCAGATCCCAGGCGTTGCGGGCCATGCCCTTGGCATCCAGTACCATGGCGGACCAGGGGAATTCCTTCTTGCTGTCTTCGGCACTGCTCTTCACAAAGCCGGAGGTGCCCCAGATGGCGTCATTGCTGTTGATGATGGTGACGGTCTGGTACTTGTCGTGGGGCAGCTTGGCCGCCTTGATCGCTTCGATCATGGGGGCGTTGAGCTCCTTGGCGCTGGAACGACCGGCGATGTGCTGGATCAGAAAGACCTTGCCGGCCAGCACCTTGCTTTGCCAGGGCTGATAGCTGATCTCTTTTTCTTTCAGAACCAGTTCACCCTTGTCGCTGATGTTGACCAGCGGCACCTGGGCCGACTCCTTGATGTTGTGAGCCAGGGCTAGGGTTGGCAGCAGCGCCAGAGTAAGTACGAGATGTTTCATCCTGATGACACTCCTTTTGTTATGTTATAACGATTTTTGCATTGAGGGAATGGGGCAGTACTCATCCTAAACTGATCGGATCTGTTTAAGAAGTGTTAAATAAACGTGTGATTGGCCCGCTTGCCTGCCCGCCAGCGCGGGACCTGGCTGGCAAAGGCGGCTAGGATGGCACGCAGTCGATAAAAATCAATTGCTTATCAACTGGTTTGAGGAGTCTGGCTGCGGCCTGCAGCCAGACGGGAGGTGAGGGGGAGGGCTCAGTAGAGCGGTTCGCTCACCAGCGGGATCTTGGCCATGGTCATCTGTTGGGCCAGCAGGGGCGAGCCGGTCAGCAGAACGTGGCGCTGGTTGCCGATCACCACGGTATCCCCTTTCAGGCCGCTGTCGGCGGTAATGGCCAGCCAGGCCGGCGAGACGCTGCCGATGCTGATGTTCGGGTAGATGATGCTGAGCATGTACTGGGGGGCCAGCTCGGCCAGCAGGCTGGCCATCAGCAGCGCCTTCTCGTCGCTGTCTGCCTTGTTGCTCTGCAAGGCTTGCAGCGGCGGCGCGAAGTGGTCCATCTGCTCGGGCGGGGTAGGAATGCCGCTCAGCCACTCCTGTAGCAGGCCGACGCTGGTGGCGAGATCCTTGGCCAGGAACTGTTTTGCTAGGGGCCTCAGGTCGCCCTTGAACTGGTAGAACAGCTGCGAATAGTTGGGACGCACGCAGGGCAGCTTGCGATTGGCGGGATGGACGCAGGGCACCACCCGCATCTGATAAAAGGCATCGTCCTGATATTGCTGATAGGCCTGCCAGAACAGGGTCGATTCCATGCTGTCGTCGTGCAGGGTGAAGGCCTGCTCCAGATTGCGAAACTTGGTGGCGGTCTCCGGGCTGGTCTGATTGATCAGATTGATGCTGTTGTAGAGCCGAGGACTGATGTAGGAGTAGAGGGTCTCCAGCGGATAGTTGAGGGAAGCATCGAGCAGGCTCATCTCGTGGCGGCTGGCGGAGATGACCCGCTCATCCGTGTTCAGCAGCAGATGTTTCTGCTGGCCGTCGGCCGATTGCCACTGCCAGCTCAGGGTGACCTCGTTGGCCCCGGCCATGGACGCGAACACTAGACTCAACAACAGACCTTGTGCCAGTTTCATGATGTGCATCCTGCTCGGGGTGATAATAAACAACTAGGTGAGCTGGCCGATTTTGGATGAGTCTGGCATTTGTGATTTTGATAACAGATTGATCGGGCTTTTAATTTAATTCAGGAAATAAGTCATGCAGGAAACCGTCATGAAGCGAATCACACCGTTGTTGCTGCTGCTGGCCACCTTGCCGGCCGCAGCGGGGCCAGTCATCGTCAACCAGGGGATGTCCAGCGCGGATACCTTTGCCCTGCGGGACAAGCTGGCGCGGGAGCATGAGTGGCAGGAGTGGCTGCGTTTCCAGCAGGCCATCAAGTGGCTGGAGGTGCTGCCGGTGAACTGCGAGCTGATGAGCGATCAGGATGGCAGCTATCGCTGCGGGGGAGACTACTATCGGTCCTATCGACAGGATGGGCGCGATATCTATATCCAGGGGGATCCTGCCGGTGTGACGCCGGGTCAGCGCCCGCAACAGCCTATAAAAAAGGCGCCCTGAGGCGCCTTTTTCACGAAGGATACGCTTACTTGGCAGCGTAACGCTCGGCAGAGCTGATGATCTCGGCTTCGGCAGCGGCCTTGTCGCCCCAGCCTTCAACCTTGACCCACTTGCCTGCTTCCAGCTCTTTGTAGCGCTCGAAGAAGTGCTGGATCTGGGCGCGCAGCAGCTCGGGCAGATCGTTCACATCCTTGATGTGATCGTACTGCTTGGTCAGCTTGGAGTGCGGAACGGCCACGATCTTGGCATCTTCACCGGATTCGTCGGTCATCTTCAGCACGCCAACCGGGCGGCAGCGAATGACGGAGCCGGCCAGCAGCGGGTAGGGAGTCGGCACCAGCACGTCGACCGGATCACCATCCAGAGATAGGGTGGCGTTCACGTAACCGTAGTTGCACGGGTAGAACATCGGGGTAGACATGAAGCGATCAACGAAGATGGCACCGCTGTCCTTGTCGACTTCGTATTTGATCGGGTCGGCATTCTGCGGGATTTCGATGATGACGTAGATGTCGTCGGGCAGGCTCTTGCCAGCCGGGACCAGGTTCAGGCTCATGACGTTTCCTTTGAGTGTTGGAGTCAAGTTTGCAGGCCGATATTATAGCGATGTCGCGTCAAATGACCATATTTCAGGGCCACTGCGACAGAGTTGGTGGATACCGCACAGCTTGGGTCTGCCAAATTGCCGTCACCTTGCTAGAATGCGCACTCCCTTTACTGGAAAAGGCAGCGGTATGCACATTCACATCCTCGGGATCTGCGGCACCTTCATGGGTGGTCTGGCGGTGTTGGCAAAACAGCTTGGTTACCGGGTGACCGGTTCGGATGCCAACGTCTATCCCCCCATGAGTACTCAGCTCGAGCAACAGGGCATCGAACTGACCGAGGGCTATGACCCCTCCCAGCTCGATCCGGCGCCGGATCTGGTAGTGGTCGGCAATGCCATGAGCCGCGGCAACCCCTGTGTGGAGTATGTGCTGGACCGCAATCTGCCCTACATCTCCGGCCCCCAGTGGCTGCTGGAGCACGTGCTGCAGGATCGCTGGGTGCTGGCCGTCGCAGGTACCCACGGCAAGACCACCACCGCCAGCATGCTGGCCTGGGTGCTCGAATACGCCAAGCTGGAGCCCGGTTTCCTCATCGGCGGCGTGCCCGGCAACTTCCCGGTCTCCGCCCGTCTTGGTTCAGCCCCCTTCTTCGTCATCGAGGCGGACGAGTATGACTGCGCTTTCTTCGACAAGCGCTCCAAGTTCGTCCACTACCACCCACGCACCCTGGTGATGAACAACCTGGAGTTCGACCACGCGGATATCTTCCCGGATCTGGCCGCCATCCAGCGTCAGTTCCACCACCTGATGCGCACCGTGCCGAGCAACGGCCGGGTGCTCTTCCCCAAGGGGGATGAGAACCTCGCCGCCGTGCGCAAGATGGGCTGCTGGAGCGAAGTGGAGCTGGTGGGGCAGGACGACGCCCAGTGGAAGGCCGTCAAACTGGCCGACGATGGCTCCGCCTTCGAGGTGTGGCTGGACGGCGTGAAGCAGGGCGAGGTGCACTGGGAGTGCATCGGCGAGCACAACGTCAACAACGGCCTGATGGCCATTGCCGCTGCCCGCCATGCCGGTGTGATGGTGGAGCACGGCATTGCGGCGCTCTGCCAGTTCAAGTCCCCCAAGCGGCGGATGGAGCTCAAAGGCGAGGTAGCCGGCATCAGCGTCTATGACGACTTCGCCCACCACCCCACCGCCATCGAGACCACCCTCGGTGGACTGCGCGCCAAGGTGGGCAAGGCCCGCATTCTGGCGGTGCTGGAACCCCGCTCCAACACCATGAAGCTGGGAGTGCACAAGGAAGAGCTGGCCGGCTGCTTCGACGGCGCCGACGAGGTGTTCTTCTTCCAGCCGCCCAACATCGGCTGGGATCTCGGCGAGGTGACCGCCCACATGACCCGACCGGCCAAGGTATTCAACGATCTGGAGACCCTGATCAACCGGCTGGTGGCCGAGTGCCGCGATGGCGATCATATTCTGATCATGAGCAACGGTGGCTTCGGCGGCATTCATGACAAGCTGATCGCCCGCCTCAAGGACTATCACGGCCAGCTATGAACAAAGCGATCACCCTGGCGCTGACCGGCGCCTCCGGCGCCCCTTATGCCCTGCGCCTGCTGGAATGCCTGGTGCAGGCGGATTATCGGGTCTACCTGCTCGCCTCCTCGGCGGCTCGTGTGGTGCTCAAGACCGAGCAGCAGCGGGAGTGGCCCGGCTCGCCGAAAGAGCTCTCTGCCTTTCTCTGTCGCCAATATGGCGCCAGCGAGGGGCAGATAGTGGCCTGCGGCAAGGAGGAGTGGTTCTCGCCGGTGGCTTCCGGTTCGGCGGCGCCCAGACAGATGGTGGTCTGCCCCTGCTCCATGGGTACCGTGTCGGCCATTGCCAACGGCACCTCCGACAACCTGCTGGAGCGGGCGGCGGACGTGGTGATAAAGGAGCGTGGCCAGCTCATTCTGGTGCCCCGCGAGAGCCCCTTCTCGGCCATCCACCTGGAGAACATGCTGAAACTGGCGCGGCTCGGGGTGACCATCATGCCGGCGGCGCCGGGCTTCTATCATGAGCCAAAAAGCATCGCGGATCTGGTGGACTTCATGGTGGCGAGGATCCTCGACCATCTTGGGATAGAGCACGATCTGACCCGCCGCTGGGGCTACGCCAAAGGGTGAGCTGAGAGATAGCGGACAAACAAAAGCGGCGCCGACCTGAACAGTTCGGCGCCGCTTTATTTTGACGGAGCGGGTTAGGCTGCCTGGATCGGGGCCGTCACGTACTTGAACAGAAAATCGGTCACTTCTTCCCGGTCCGGGCGTTGTGGCTGATTGATCATCTGCATCATGACGTAACCAAAACCGGTCAGGGAGCGGGCCAAGTCCTGGGCGGACAGCACGCTCTGGATCTCGCCGGCATCCATGGCGCGTTGCAGGTGGGGTGCAATGCGCTCAAGTGCCTTGTCCAGCAGCTTGGCGTAACGGGGCCAGACCTCTTCCCGCACCGATGAGCTCCACTCCAGCCAGATGCTGGCGTGGTCAGGCTGATCGTAGGCGGCGTCGACAAACAGCTTCACGTGGCGGCGAATGCTGTCGCTGACCGGGCCCTGGCCGGTGTAGGCATGTTCCAGCATCTGATGCACGAAACGTTCGATCTCGGCCAACACTTCATCCACCAGCTCTTCACGGGTGTTGAAATAGTTGAACACGGTAGCAACCGAGACCTTGGCCTGTTCTGCGATTTCGGCGTGACCCGCACGGCCAATGCCGCGACGGGAGAACACCTCGATGGCACATTCCATCAATTGATTGCGTCGGGCCTCCGGCGAAAGCCGGGTTCGACGTCTTATTTCTGCGCGTGGTTCCATAGTTTTTTCATCTAATAGTTATTGATTATGGTGTTTATAGTATTGTCACCGATAATGCCCGAGGGCCTGCTAACTCTATCAATTAAAATAAGCCGATAAAAGCATCACGTATGCCTGACGCCCTTCGGCTTGAATGGTAGAATCATCGGTTTTGACGTTAATGAACGGCCAAATTCGCTTTGGCCATTATGGAGTAAGTGATGAAACACACTGTCGAGGTGATGATCTCCGAGGCTGAAGTTGCCGCCCGGATCGCCAAATTGGGTGAAGAGATCACCGCCCGTTATCAGGGCTCTGACGAAGTGGTCATGATCGGCCTGCTGCGTGGTTCCTGCATCTTCCTGGCCGACCTGTGCCGCCAGACCCAGCTGCCCATCACCCTGGATTTTATGACCGCCTCCAGCTATGGCTCCGGCATGCACAGCACCCGTGACGTGCGCATCCTCAAAGATCTGGATGACGACATCAAAGGGAAGGACGTGGTGATCGTCGAAGACATCATCGATACCGGCTACACCCTCAACAAGGTGCGCGAGATCCTCTCTCTGCGCGAGCCGAAATCCCTGGCCATCTGCACCCTGCTGGACAAGCCGTCCCGCCGCGAAGTGCAGGTGCCGGTAGACTGGATCGGTTTCTCCATTCCCGATGAATTCGTGGTGGGCTGCGGCATCGACTATGCCCAGAAGTACCGCAATCTGAAGTTCATCGGCAAGGTAGTACCGCAAGAGTAAGCAAGGTTCAGGAATATCACGGGCGAGGTGGCAGAGCGCCATTTTCTGTCTGCAGGCGGCCTTGGCCGCCTTTTCTGTCTCGAGATGGGATGCGCCATCACAGGGGTTGCAATGAACGCACTGGAAATCAGCGGCCTGAAAAAGACCTATCAGGGGGGCGTCGAAGCCCTTAAAGGCATTGATCTCACCGTCAAGCAGGGGGATTTCTTCGCGCTGCTCGGCCCCAACGGGGCGGGCAAGTCCACCACCATCGGCATCATCAGCTCGCTGGTGAACAAGAGCGCCGGCAAGGTGAAGGTGTTCGGTTACGACATCGACACTCACCTGGAAGAGGCCAAGGCCCAGCTCGGGCTGGTGCCGCAGGAGTTCAACTTCAGCCAGTTCGAGAAGGTGATCCAGATCGTCACCCATCAGGCCGGCTTCTATGGCGTGCCGAGGGCCGAGGCCAAGATCCGTGCCGAGAAGTATCTGCGTCAGCTCGACCTGTGGGACAAGCGCGACATGCCGGCCCGTACTCTCTCCGGTGGCATGAAGCGCCGGCTGATGATCGCCCGCGCCCTGATGCACGAACCCAGGCTGTTGATCCTCGACGAACCGACCGCCGGGGTAGACATCGAGATCCGCCGTTCCATGTGGAGTTTCCTCAAGGATCTCAACGAGCAGGGCGTCACCATCATCCTCACCACCCACTATCTGGAAGAGGCCGAGATGCTGTGCCGCAACATCGGCATCATCGACAAGGGCCGCCTGATCGAGAACACCAGCATGAAGAATCTGCTGGGCAAGCTGGGCCGCGAGACCTTCATGCTGGATCTGGCGCCGGGCTCCGCCGTGCCGAACGTGCCCGAGTTCAACGGCCGCATGCAGGACGAACGCACCCTGGAGGTGGATCTGGACAAGAGCCAGTCCCTCAACAGCCTGTTCGAGCAGCTGTCGAGCCAGCAGGTGCAGGTATTGAGCATGCGCAACAAGGCCAACCGGCTGGAAGAGCTGTTCGTCACCCTGGTCGAGGAGGGGAGAAAAGCATGAACCTGACCACTTACTACATCGCCTTCAAGAGCATTCTGGCCAAGGAGATCAGCCGCTTCACCCGGATCTGGATCCAGACCCTGGTGCCGCCCGCCATCACCATGAGCCTCTACTTCGTCATCTTCGGCAACCTCATCGGCGGCCGCATCGGTGACATGGGGGGCTTCAGCTACATGGAGTTCATCGTGCCCGGCCTCATCATGATGTCGGTGATCACTAACTCCTACTCCAACGTCGCCTCCTCCTTCTTCAGCGCCAAGTTCCAGCGCAACGTGGAGGAGCTGCTGGTGGCGCCGGTGCCCAACTACGTCATCATCGCCGGTTACGTGGGCGGTGGCGTGGCGCGCGGCCTCTGTGTCGGTCTTATCGTCACCCTGGTGTCGCTGTTCTTCGTGCCGCTGCAGATCCACCACCTGTTCAGCGTCTGCTTCACCGTGCTGCTGACCGCCATCCTCTTCTCGCTGGGCGGCCTCATCAACGCGGTGTTTGCCAAGACCTTCGACGACATCAGCATCATCCCCACCTTCGTGCTGACGCCGCTCACCTATCTCGGCGGGGTGTTCTACTCCATCAGCCTGTTGCCACCCTTCTGGCAGGGGGTCTCCCAGGTGAACCCGATCATCTACATGGTGAACGCGTTCCGTTACGGCTTCCTCGGGATCTCCGACGTGCCGCTCGGCACCGCCTACCTCATCATCATCGGCTTCATCGTGGCTCTCTACGGTCTGGCCTGGTGGCTCATCTCCCGCGGCACCGGGCTGCGCCACTGATAGAATGCAACGGGCACCCTGGGGTGCCCGTTTTTTGTCGCCGCTTTTTCCTCTCCTGCGCTGGCCCCCTCTCGAATAGGGTCAATAACCGCTCTCTTATCAAGGTTTTATCTGGCACCTTGTGATCCACCGCAATTTTCAGATTACCCCCAAAGGTATAATTCCAGCGGTTGGAAGGTCTGCACAATGGAGGCCCTCCGTCTCTTCTTTTTCTCACCAGGGCAGGATCGCCTATGTCACTGATCACCGAGTTGCCAGCCATTTTCGACAGTTTTTCAGATGCCCGCCGTCAGGGCTTTCTGGCCGTGATGGCACTCAAGGAGCGACAGATCCCCCTGGTCGGCACCTACTGCACCTTCATGCCGCAGGAGGTGGCGATGGCCGCCGGCGCCGTGGTCGTATCGCTCTGTTCCACCAGCGACGAGACCATCGAGGAGGCCGAAAAAGACCTGCCCCGCAACCTCTGCCCGCTCATCAAGAGCAGCTACGGTTTCGGCAAGACCGACAAGTGCCCCTACTTCTACTTCTCCGATCTGGTGGTGGGGGAAACCACCTGCGACGGCAAGAAGAAGATGTACGAGTACATGGCCGAGTTCAAACCGGTGCACGTGATGCAGCTGCCCAACCGTGCCGATGACGAGGCCTCCCGCACCCTGTGGCGCAGCGAAATCGTTCGCTTCAAGGCATTGCTGGAGCAGCAGTTCGGCAACCCCATCAGCGAGCAGGCGCTGCGCGACGCCATCGTGCTGAAGAACCGCGAGCGCCGCGCGCTGGCCGATTTCTACCGGCTGGGCCAGCTCAATCCACCGGCGCTGAGCGGCACCGACCTCCTCAAGGTGGTCTATGGCGCCACCTTCCGCTTCGACAAGGAGCAGCTCATCAGCGAGCTGCAGGAGATGACCCACCGCATCAAGGCCGAGTACGCCGAGGGCAAACGGCTCGATGCCCGTCCGCGCATCCTCATCACCGGCTGCCCCATCGGTGGCGCCGCCGACAAGGTGGTGCGCCTCATCGAGGAGCACGGCGGCTGGGTGGTGGGCTACGAGAACTGCACCGGCGCCAAGGCGACCGAGCAGTGCGTCAGCGAGGAGGGCGACTTGTTCGATGCGCTGACCGACAAGTATCTGGCCATCGGCTGCTCCTGCATCTCCCCCAACCACCAGCGCATGAAGCTGCTGAGCCAGATGGTGGAGGAGTATCAGGCGGACGGGGTGATCGACGTGATCCTGCAGGCCTGTCACACCTATGCGGTGGAGTCGCTCGCCATCAAACGCCACGTGCGCGATCGCCACGGCATCCCCTACATGGCGGTGGAGACCGACTACTCCAGCGCCGACAAGGGACAACTGGCCACCCGGCTGGCGGCCTTTATCGAAATGCTGTGAGGAGGCGCCGTGTCACTCACCATCGGGATTGACTCGGGCTCCACCGCGACCAAGGGGATCCTGTTCGACCACAAGGACGGCGGGCGCATCGTCCGCCGCTTTCTGGTGCCGACCCCCTTTCGTCCGCTGGCCGCCATCGAGCAAGGCTGGGAGACGCTCTCGGCCGCGCTGCCAGAGCGCCCCCATCTGACCCTGACCGGTTATGGCCGCGATCTGGCATCGTTCGCCGATCGGCGGGTCACCGAGATCTCCTGCCACGGGCTGGGGGCGCGCCTGCTCTGCCCGTCGGTATACACCGTCATCGACATCGGCGGCCAGGACAGCAAGGTGATCCAGCTCGATGGCGAGGGCAATCTCACCGACTTTCTGATGAATGACAAGTGTGCCGCCGGTACCGGCCGCTTTCTCGAGGTGATCACCCGCACCCTGGGGGCGCGGGTCGAGCAGCTAGACGAGCTGCTGCAAGGGGCCGAGCCTCACGACATCAGCAGCATGTGCACCGTGTTTGCCGAATCGGAGGCGATCAGTCTGCGCTCGGCGGGCATTCCGGCCGAGTCGATTCTGGCCGGCATCGTCCGCTCCATGGCCCGGCGCAGCGCCAACTTCATCGGCCGCCTCGGTGCCAGACCGACGGTGCTCTTTACCGGCGGCGTCAGCCACTGCGCCACCTTCCGCCATTATCTGGCGCAAGGATTGGGCTGTGACGTGGCCACCCACCCGGACGCCCAGTTTGCCGGTGCGCTGGGGGCGGCTCTGTTCGGTGCCCGCGCCAGCACGGGAGGCAAATCATGAACGCAGAGTTCCTCTACCTGTTCCACTCTACCCTCGGCACGCTCAGGCTGCGCAAGCGGCTGGAGCAGCAGCCCCACCCGTTTCGGGTCTGCGACGTACCGCGCCGGCTCAGCGCCGGCTGTGGCCTCGCCATCCGCCTGCATTGCCCGCCCGAGGAGTGGCAGCAGTGGTGCCAGCGCGGCGAAACCGCCGCCGTTTTTCGTTGTGACGAAGACGGTGAGTATTGCGAACTGGCCCGCTATCCGGCCGCCGGCTAGGGCATGGTGAGACCTGCTCGGGGAGTTGGCAGTGGGGGGCATGGATGATAAAGAGCTATCCCATGGCCGTGTATCTGCGGGTGCTGGCCAGGTTGGCGCTGGGGGGATTCTTCGTCGCCTCCGCCGGGTTCAAGCTGGTGGCGCCGGAGCTGTTCGCCGAGCAGATCGGCGCCTTCGGCCTGCTCTGGTCGCCGTTCATTCCCCTTGCCGTTTGGGGGCTTGTCGGGCTGGAGCTCTGCGCCGGGCTCGCGGTGATCGCCAACCGGCGCTGGGGGCTCTGGTTGGTGGTGGCCCTCTTGGCCCTGTTTATTCCTGTGTTGGGCTATGGCATCGCCATCGGGCTCGACATCTCTTGCGGCTGTCTTGGCAGGGCGGATCTCAGCTCGCTGCCACAGGCCCTCTTGCGGGATCTGCTGCTGCTGACGCTTGCGGGCGCCTTGCTGCGCTACTCCCGCCCCGTTTTTACCGTTCCAAAGGAGCAGTGACATGATGAGATTGCAATCCCGCACCCTGATGGCCACGCTGATTGCGGCCAGCTTTGCCCTCGGTGGCTGTGGCGACAACCAGTTCGAGCAGGAGACCAAGCTGGAGCAGGCGGCGGTACAGCTCTCCCAGGAGACCCAGCAGGGGGGCTATCAGCTGTTGACCGTGGCCGAGCTGAAGACCCGGATGGATAAAGGCGAGGCGCTGGTGATCATCGACACCATGCCGTTCGAGGAGTCCTACAAGAAGGAGCACATCCAGGGGGCCAAGAATTTTGCCTTCGTGAAGGAGGCCAAGTCCGGCGATGACTGGAGCCAGATCGTCGAGGGGAGCGGCACGCCCGAGCAGCTGCTGGCCCTGCTGGGGGACGACAAGACCCGTCCGGTGGTGTTCTACTGCGGCTTCGTCAAGTGTGGCCGCAGCCACAACGGGGCTGCCTGGGCGGTCACCCAGGGCTATCAGCAGGTCTATCGGGTGCCGGGCGGCATCTTCGCCTGGAAAGGGGCGGGTTACCCGGTTACCGCCGAGTAGGGCGGATGCGCTCAGAAACAACAAAGCCCGCACATGCGGGCTTTGTTGTCAGTGGCGCAGCGGCTCAGGAGCGGGCCAGCGTCACCACCCGGTTGTCGATGAGGCGGGCCTTGCCGAGATACGCCGCCATCAGGATCACCAGCTGCTCGCTCTGGTCGGTGGCCGCTTCCAGGGTGGCGGCATCGACGATGTCGATGGCGTCGGTCCGAAAACCGGCCTTGTCGAGGCGCTGGCTGGCCTGGGCCACCAGGGAGGGCAGGTGATGGTCACCCGCTTCAATCTGCTCGGCGATCCAGTTCATGGTGCGCGCGAGCTCAGGGGCCAAGGCCCGCTCGGCGGCGGTCAGGTAGCCGTTGCGCGAGGAGAGCGCCAGCCCGTCTTCGGCCCGCACGGTGGGCACGCCAACGATCTGGATGGGCATCGCCATGTCGGCCACCATCTTGCGAATGAGCGCCAGCTGCTGGTAATCCTTCTGGCCGAAGCAGGCCACATCCGGCTGCACCAGATTGAACAGCTTGGTGACCACGGTGCTGACACCGCGGAAGTGACCCGGACGCAGCGCCCCTTCCAGCAGACCGGAGAGGCCCGGCACCTCGACGAAGGTGTGGCTGGCGAGCCCCTGCGGATACATGATCTCCGGGGTCGGCGTGAACACCATGTCCACCCCGGCCGTTTCCAGCGCGGCGCAGTCCTGCTCCAGGGTGCGCGGGTAGTTGGCGAGATCCTCGGCCTTGTCGAACTGCATCGGGTTGACGAAGATGCTGGTCACCACCTTGTCGGCGTGGTGGTGCGCCTCTTTCACCAGGGTCATATGGCCCTGATGCAGGTTGCCCATGGTGGGCACGAATGCGATTGTGAGCCCTTCACGGCGCCATTGGCCGATCTGTTCACGCAGAGCGGCGGGATTGTTAACGACCAACATCAGCAGTTCACCTTCGAAAAGATCAAAGAGAGGCGGGCGGTATGGGCCCGCATGGGTAAGAGAGGAGTGTCAACGGGCAGCATCATCGACAGGTCACCTTGGGATGAGTCATCAAGAGACGGGTTGCTCAGTCAGCACCAGAGGGCGAAGCGGGGGCGCAGGCCCCCGCTCTCGTCAGGCTATCGGATCAGTTGAAGCAGTGCTCCGGGCCCGGGAAGGTGCCTTCGCTCACCTGCTTCACATAGAGCCGGATGGCGGCGCGCATGTCGCCGGTCTCGGCCAGGAAGTTTTTGGTGAACTTGGGCACATAGCCGGAGGTGATGCCGAAGGCATCGTGCATCACCAGGATCTGGCCGTCGGTGGCGGGACCGGCACCGATGCCGATCACCGGAATGCGCAGCGCCTTGCTGATGCGCTCGGCCAGCGAAGTGGGCACGCACTCGAGCACCAGCAACTGGATGCCGGCAGCCTGCAGTTCGAGGGCCTGACGGTAGATCTCCTGGGCCTGGAACTCGTCGCGTCCCTGCACCTTGAAGCCGCCGAATACGTGCACGGATTGCGGGGTGAGGCCGAGGTGGCCGCACACCGGCACGCCGTTGCGGGTCAGGTGGCGAATGGAGTCGCACAGCCAGTCGCCCCCTTCCATCTTCACCATGCGGGCACCGGCCGCCATCAGCCGGGCGGCGTTCTGATAGGTCTGCTCCGGGGTGGCATAGCTCATGAACGGCATGTCGGTCACCACCAGTGCATTGGTGGTGCCGCGCACCACGCAACGAGTGTGATAGACCATCTCATCCATGCTGACGCCCAGGGTATCCTGCCCCCCCTGCAGCACCATGCCCAGCGAGTCGCCGATGAGCAGCACGTGGGCGCCCTCGTCGTCGAACAGCTTGGCAAAGGTGGCATCATAGGCGGTGATGGCGGTGATTCGTTGGCCTTCCTGCTTCATCTTCAGCAGGTTGGTGGTGGTGATCTTGCTCATAGAGGCTCCTGTTCGTCTGCACCGGGGGCAATGATGGCAAGATCATTGTGCGGGCAGTGGGCAACCAGTTCTGCGAGTGGGGTGCCGCAAGGCAGTACCAGAGCGGGTGCAATCTCGGCCAGGGGCAGCAGCACGAACTCCCGCTCCTTCATGCCGTAGTGGGGAACGATGAGGCGTTCATGCCTGATGATCTGATCGCCAAACAGCAGCAGATCGAGATCCAGGGTTCTTGGCCCCCATCGCTCATCCTTGCGCACACGTCCTTGTTCCAGCTCGATGCTTTGTAGTTGATCCAGCAGCGCCAGCGGCGTCAGCCGGGTGTTGAGTCGGGCCACGGCATTGACGTAGTCCGGCTGGTCAGCAGGGCCCATCGGGCGGCTGCTGTAAAACGACGAGGCCTGCACCAGCACGGATTCCGGCAACCTTGCCAGAGCGGCGACGGCGCGACGAGCCTGACCGAGCGGGTCAGACAGGTTGGAACCAATGGCGATGAAGACCTCGGTCATCACGTCAGTTGTCACTCGGCCGCTTTCGGTTTGCGGCGACGGGGGCGACGACGGTTGCGGCTGTTGCTGCTGCGCTTCTCGCCATCGTTGCTGCGGGCCTCACCGGCCTGACCGCGCTCACCGCTTGCCGGGCGGCGGGTCGCCTCCCGTTGCAGCTGCGGGCGCACGTCCGGATTGGATTCCACGTAGCGTTCCCACCAGCTGGCCAGCTCGCCCAGACCGCGCTCGACCCGGTTGCGCAGCAACAGGAAGTCAAACGCTGCGCGGAACTTGGGATGCTCCATGGCCCGCTCGGGATGGCGGCCCTGACGGCGGGTCAGCCGCTGCTGCAGGGCCCAGATGTCGCGCACATCGGTGGTGAAGCGGCGCGGAACGGCGATGATCCGCACCTGATTGTCCAGCACCTCGTTGATCGCCAGCATGAAGGCGTCATACCAGGGCAGGCCGCTCTCGTTCTCCAGCACCCGGCCGCGGGCCTCGACACAGCCCCACAACAGGGTGGCGTAGAGGAAGGCGGGGGTGACGCGCTTGTCTTCCCGGACCCGGGTGTCGGTATCGATCAGCGCCTGCTCGATGAACTGCTCGTAGGGCGAGTTGCCGTGCGGGGTAAACAGCGCCGCCACCTGCGGGAACAGCTGTTGGAACAGGCCGTATTCGCGCAGCAGCTTGTAGGTGGCCAGGCCATCGCCAGCCAGGAACAGCTTGAGGGTTTCCTCGAACAGGCGGGCTGCCGGAATATCCTGCAGCAGCGGTGCCAGCTCCTTGATGGGGGCGGCAGTGCGCGGGCTGATGGTCATGTCCAGCTTGGCGGCGAAGCGCACGGCGCGCAGCATCCGCACCGGATCTTCGCGGTAGCGGGTCTCGGGATCGCCAATGAGCTCCAGCTTGCGCTCGGCCAGGTCTTCCAGCCCGCCCTCGAAATCGTGCAGGGTGAAGTCCTTGGCACTGTAATAGAGGGCGTTGACGGTAAAGTCGCGACGCTCGGCATCCTCTTCGATGGTGCCGTAGACGTTGTCGCGCAGCAGCATGCCTTCATCGGATTGGGCCGACACATGTTTGCTGGTATTGACCTGATGGTGGTGACCGCGGAAGGTGGCCACTTCGATCACGTCACGACCAAAGACGATGTGGGCCAGCCGGAAACGGCGGCCGATCAGGCGGCAGTTGCTGAACAGTGACTTGATCTGCTCCGGCGTCGCATCGGTAGCGATGTCGAAATCCTTGGGCGTCTTCCCGAGCAGCAGATCCCGGACTCCGCCGCCGACCAGGTAGGCTTCGTAGCCGCCCTTGTTCAGGCGATAGAGCACCTTGAGTGCATTCTCGCTGATCTCTTTGCGCGAAATCGGGTGCTGGTCACGGCTCAAGGTACGACGTTGTCCGGCGACACGGGCCGGAATGGGGGACTCCGCCGACTGCTCGCCGTCTTCCTTGCCGAGCACTTTGCGGCAAAAGTTTGCGATCTGGGAAAAAATGGTACACCTCGTTATGACTTCAAATTGACGGGAGGCCAAAAAAATAGCGGCCTATCATAGCTCACGCCTAACCAAATGAAAAACCGTGCTGGCAATTGATCTCGTTTGAAGCGGATTATCCCGGCTAAATCATCGCAAACCGCGCTGATTCACACCCAAATCCCCCTGAACTGCCTATTCGTTTACGCCAGCTGTCAGCGCAATCTTCTCGCTGGCGGGCACCCGGGCCAACTGCCAGTGGGCGATGCCCCAGTCGATGATCTCGTCCACCCGGCTCGCCATCAGCTCGGGGGGCGGGCACTGGCCGAGAAAGTGCAGCGCCTGCCACAGGGCCGGGCGCACCTCGTCCTGTGCCAGCGCCGGTGCGTGATTCTGCTTGGAGAGCTTGTTGCCGTCGGCCTGCACCGCCAGCGGCAGATGCACCCAGGCGGGCACGGGGGCGCCCAGCGTCTGGTAGAGGGCGATCTGGCGCACCGTCGGCTCCAGTAGATCGGCACCGCGCACTATCTCGGTGATGCCGCAGTCCATGTCGTCCACCACCACCGCCAGGTTGTAGGCATAGAGCCCATCGCGCCGGCGCACGATGAAATCTTCCTCGGCCAGCGCCGCCGGCACCGCAATGCGTCCCTGCAGCCCATCCTCGAAATCGTACACCGGGTGGTGCTGGCGCACGCGGGCGGCACAACCCTCTGCGGTCAGCCCGAGGGTGCGGCAGTGACCGTTGTAAAAGCCGCCGCTCGCCATGATTTCGCGCCGGGTACAGCGACACCAGTAGAGATCGCCGGTCCGGTAGAGCTGGTCGATGATCTCGTCATAGCGGCCGTGGCGCCGGCTCTGGTACATCACCTCGCCATCCCACTGTAGGCCATGGGCTTCCAGCGTCTGCAAAATGAGCGGGGCGGCCCCCGCCATCTCCCGCGGCGGATCGATATCTTCGATGCGCACCAGCCAGCGTCCTTGCCGTGCCCTGGCCTGCAGGAAGCTGCCGAGCGCCGCGATCAGGGAGCCGAAGTGAAGCGGGCCTGAGGGGGAGGGGGCAAAGCGGCCGATATAAGGGCGGGTCTGGGATGAGGGGATGGTATTCACGGGCATGCAGATTCGGGCAAACGGGACATTGAGGCTGCATTCTGGGACGGCCCGGCCAAAAGCTCAATAAAAAAGGGAGCCCGCGAGCTCCCTTTTTTCTGTTATGCCAGAGGTCGGTATCAACCGGCCATCTGTTTTTCCTTGATTTCAGCCAGGGTCTTGCAGTCGACACAGAGGTCGGCGGTGGGTCTGGCTTCCAGACGGCGGATACCGATCTCGATACCGCAGTGTTCGCAGTAACCGAAGTCATCGTCTTCGAGCAGCAGCAAGGTTTTCTCGATCTTCTTGATCAGCTTGCGCTCACGGTCGCGGGTACGCAGTTCAAGAGCGAACTCTTCTTCTTGCGCGGCGCGATCCACGGGATCCGGAAAGTTGGCAGCCTCATCCTTCATATGGTCAACGGTGCGGTCAACTTCCTGCATCAGTTGGTTGCGCCAGGCTCCCAGGATCTTGCGAAAATGTGCCTTTTGTTGGTCATTCATGTACTCCTCACCCGGTTTTTCCTGGTAAGGCGCCACACCCGCAATGGCCAGGGGGCCCAGAGATTTCCTGTTTTCGCCTGTTGGCATGCCCTGTCTCCTAATTCAGCACGCTACCCGTGCCATCCATAAATTGAGGGCGACATCTATAGCAGAAGGGTAACTTGGAGGCAAACAAGCCGTACCAATAATGTTACCCACTCCAACATTTATTCGCTGCCCTCGGGTAGCAGGTGACAAGATTCAAACGGGATAAAATCTTGGGCCACCATGCTCTGCACCCCAACATGGGGTCGATAGCATAAAATTTCAACCCCTGCCGTAATTGCTTGCTCAATAAGCAGACTATAGTGCGGATCTATATGCGCTGCCGGGCGCATTCTCACGATTCCGGAGTGCAAAACCATAAATAACAGCACGGCTCTGTGGCCTGCCGCCTTCATGGCCATTAATTCACGCAAGTGCTTGGCGCCACGGGTGGTTACCGCATCGGGGAAGTAGCCCATGCCGGCTTGCTCCCGCTCGTCGAGCAGGGTCACCGATTTCACCTCGATATAACAGGCTGGCCGGTGGTCATCTTCCAGCAGCAGATCGATGCGACTGTTCTCTTCGCCGTATTTCACCTCGGTGCGCAGCCTGGCATAGCCGCGCAGCGGGGCGAGGGCATCCTGCTCGATAAGCTCGCGGGCCAGCTGGTTGGCGCGGGCCGTGTTGACGCAGATGAAGTGACCGGCCGGGCTCTCGGCGATCTCCCAGCTGTGGGGCAGCTTGCGCTTGGGATTGTCTGAGGTGGAGTACCAGACCCGGGTGCCCGGTTCGGCGCAGCCGGTCATGGCGCCGGTATTGGCGCAGTGGATGGTGATCACCTCGCCGTTGTCGAGCTGCACGTCGGTCAGGAAGCGTTTGTAACGGGAGATCAGCTGCCCGGATTGCAGGGGGGGATCGAAGATCATGGTATGGCTCTCTTAATCGATGAGTCTGGGCATGGCCGCCGGTCAGGATGCCATTTTCTCTCTGGCCCGCAGCGGCCAGCAGGCGAGGGGCTCGTAGCGCACCCCGTCCGGGGTCGAGAGGGATTGATAGAGGCAGAAGCGGTCGGCCTGCAGCACGAAATCGGGGGCGGGCAAGGCGGCCGGCGGTTCGCTCGCCCTGCGCGACAGGGTGACGTGGGGGCGATAGCCCTGCTCGCCGTTGCCAAGCCCCAGCTTCTCGCCGTGGCGATGCAGCGCCCTGGCCAGCACGGTGAGCTCGTTGGGCCACTCCGTCGGGCCGACCCAGGCGGCCTTGGCGCGGCCGAACCAGCCGGTTTCATTGAGCGCTATGGTGAGCGGCGGGCAGTGCTGGCGCTCGACGGCGGCCATCAGGCGGGTGGTGGTGAGCTGATCCGCTTCGCCGAGGAAGGCCAGCGTCAGGTGGAGATTGGCGGCGGGCACCGGTTGACCCGGCCAGGGCAGCTGGTCGCGCCAGGCGACGAGATCGGGTGCCAGCGCCTCGGCGGGCAGGGCAAAGAAGAGTTTGGCCATTCGGGTGAGCATGCCTCTTTCATGCAGACAGGGTGGCCCATTCTAGGGCAGCCACTGCATCCTGTCTCGCCGGCCGACATCCGCTCACGGTGGCCGGCCAGGCTGTGGCAGAATAGGCGCCGCTTTACGACTTGCAACAAGAAGGTGCAGATCCCTTTGTCTTCCCTCCCCATAGTGTCGGTGCTGCCCGCACTCTTTGCCGCCATCGACGACCATGCCAGCGTGATCCTGCAGGCGCCGCCCGGTGCGGGCAAATCGACCCTGCTGCCGCTGGAGCTGGTGCGCCAGAACCGGCTGCCCGGTCGCATCATCATGCTGGAGCCCAGACGTCTCGCGGCGCGCAACATCGCCGGCTTTCTGGCGCGCCAGCTCGGGGAGAAGGTGGGCGAGCGCATCGGCCTGCGGGTGCGTGGCGAGAGCCGCACCAGCGCAGCCACCCGGCTCGAGATCGTCACCGAAGGGGTGCTGACCCGGATGCTGCAGCAGGATCCCGAGCTCACCGGCGTCTCCCTGGTCATCTTCGATGAGTTCCACGAGCGCAGCCTGCACGCCGATACCGCGCTGGCCTTCGCCATCGAGAGCCAGCAGGGATTGCGCGATGACCTCAAGCTCTTGGTGATGTCCGCCACCCTGGATGGCATGGCGCTGGAGCGGCTTTTGCCGGAGGCCCCGGTGGTTCGCTCCGAGGGGCGCGGTTTTCCCATCGACTACCACTATCGCCCCGCCAATCGCCAGCAGTGGCTGGAGCCCCAGGTCGGCGCCGTGGTGCTGGAGGCGCTGGCTGCCCACGGCGGCAGCCTGCTTGTCTTCTTGCCGGGCCAGGGAGAGATCGAGCGGCTGGCGCAGTGGCTGGAAGGGCGGCTGCCGGACGAGGTGACCCTCGCCCCCCTCTACGGTCGCCTCGACATGGCGGCCCAGCAGGCGGCCATCGAGCCGGCACCTGCGGGGCGCCGTAAGCTGGTGCTCACCACCAATGTGGCGGAGACCTCGCTCACCATCGAGGGGATCTCCGTGGTGGTCGACAGCGGGCTGGAGCGGCGCGCCTCCTTCGACATCAAGAGCGGCGTCACCCGGCTGGAGACCCGCCCCATCGCCAAAGCCTCCGCCACCCAGCGGGCGGGTCGTGCCGGTCGTCTCGGCCCCGGTGTCTGCTACCGGCTCTGGAGCAGCGAGGTGCAGGAGCGCCTCGCCGAGCAGAGCCCGCCCGACATCCTTACCCAGGAGCTGACGGGTCTGTTGCTGGACGCCGCCCAGTGGGGGGCCAAGGTCGAAGAGCTGCCGCTGCTGGACATGCCGCCGGCCGCCGCCGTCGCCAGTGCCCAGCGGCTGCTGGTGAGCCTCGGCGCCATGAAGCCGGAGGGTGAGCAACAACTTACCCCGGCCGGCCGCGCCATGGCGGCCTTCGGTACCCATCCCCGGCTTGCCCGCATGCTGCTGCGCGCGCGCGAGCTGGAGGCGGAGGGTCTGACAGGGATTGTCGCCGATGCGGCTTTCCTGGTGGCGCTGCTGGAAGAAGATCTGCGAGGATCGGAGCGCCTCTCCGTGCTGTTCCACCGCCGCCAGGGGGCCCTGCGCCAGAGTGCGGCCCGCTGGTTCGAGCGGCTCGGCACTCGCCCCGCCAGTGCGCAGGGGCAATGGCTGGGGCTGCTGTGCGCTCTCGCCTGGCCCGATCGCATCGGCAAGCTGCGCAGTGGCAGCCGCTATCAGCTCAGTGGCGGGGTGAGCTGCGATCTGGTAGAAGGTCACCCCTGTCAGGGGCAGGGGGCGCTCATTGCCATCGAGATGGGCCAGAACGAGCGCGGCAGCCGCATCTTCATCGCCGAGCCGGTGGAGCTGGATGAGCTGGTGCGCCAGTTGCCCGAGCTGGTGAGCGAGCGCCAGTGGTTCGACTGGGACGAGCGCGAAGAGCGGGTGCGGGCCGAACGCCAGCAGGTGCTCGGCGAGCTGGTGCTGAGCCAGCGGCCGCTGACGGATCTCTCCGATGAACAGAAAGGGCGCTGCCTGCTGCAGGGTATTCGGCGCAAGGGGCTGCATGTGCTGCCCTGGGATGACGCCAGCGAGGGGCTGTTGGCCCGATTGCGCTGTGCCCGCGACTGGTTGCCCGACGAAGGGTGGCCGGCCATGGACGAGGCGAGCCTGCTGGCTGACCTCGAGCAGTGGCTGCTGCCGGCGGTGAGCGGCATGACCCGGCTGGAACAGTTGAAAAAGCTCGATATGAGCGACATCCTGCGCCAGTCGCTGCCCTGGCCATTGCCCAAGCGGCTGGACGAGGCGCTGCCCGGCCATTTTACCGCACCGACCGGCAGCCGGGTGCGGATCCGCTATCAGCCGGGTCAGGCGCCGGTGATCCCGGTGCGCATCCAGGAGATGTTCGGCCAGGCCGCGACCCCGTGCGTGGCCGATGGCCGGGTGGCGCTGGTGGTGGAGCTGCTCTCCCCGGCTCAGCGGCCGCTGCAGATCACCGCCGATCTGGCCGCCTTCTGGGCCGGCTCCTACGAGCTGGTGAAGAAAGAGATGAAAGGACGCTACCCCCGCCACTACTGGCCGGACAATCCGCTGGAGGCGATGCCGACCAGGGTCACCAAGAAGAAGATGGGGTTGTAGGTTCGATTGGCCAAGTCTGATCGGACGTTCGCGAACGCGACATAACAAGTAGAAAGGAAAGCAAAGAGGATTTATGGCAACGCAACGACGCAAGCGCACCCCCAAGAAGGCGGCGCCCAAACGCACCATCTGGCGCACGCTGTTCTGGCTGGGCTTCAAGCTCTCCCTGGTGGGAGCGGCTTTTATGGTGGTGTTTGGCATCTACCTCGATACCAAGGTGCGTGAACGCTTCGACGGCGAGAAGTGGCAGTTGCCGGTGATGGTCTACAGCCGGCCGCTGGAACTCTATCCCAGCCAGCGCCTCTCCCAGGCCCAGATGCTGCGCGAGCTCAACATGCTGAGCTACAAGCAGGTGCGCCAGCCCCACACCCCGGGCGAGTATGCGGTGAGCGGCAACCGCATCGAGCTTATTCGCCGGCCGTTCGAATTCCATGACGGGGCCGATGCCGCCCGCGGCCTGCGCCTCACCTTCAACGGCGCGCGGCTGGAGGGGATCCAGTCGCTGGAGAACCAGCGTCAGCTCGGCTACGCCCAGATGGACCCGGTGCTGCTCGATCGCCTCAACACCGAGGATCGGGAGGACCGCCTGCTGGTGCGCATCGCCGAGGTGCCGGACAGCCTGCTGATCACCCTGCTCACCACCGAGGATCGCGACTTCTACCAGCACGGCGGCGTCTCGCCGGTGGCCATCATGCGGGCCATGGCGGCCAACCTGCTGGCGGGTCGTACCGTGCAGGGGGGCAGTACCCTGACCCAGCAGCTGGCCAAGAACTTCTTCCTGACCCGGGAACGCAGCCTGTGGCGCAAGGCACAGGAAGCCTACATGGCGGTGCTGATCGACTATCGCTACAGCAAGGACGAGATCCTGGAGGCCTACCTCAACGAGGTCTATCTGGGGCAGAACTTCTCCCAGGGGGTTTATGGCTTCGGGCTCGCCTCCTACTTCTACTTCGGCATTCCGGTCAACGAGCTGGACATCGATCAGGTGGCCCTGCTGGTGGGCATGGTGAAGGGCCCCTCCTATTACGATCCCTGGCGCTTCCCGGAGCGGGCCAAGGCGCGTCGTGATCTGGTGCTCAAGCTGCTGATGGATCACGGCAGCCTGCAACCGGCCGAGTATGAGCTGGCCAGCAAGCAGCCGCTCGGCATCATCACTCGCGGCCAGATGAGCTATGGCCGCACCCCGGCCTTCATGGGCCTGCTTAAACGGGAGATCCAGAGCCGCTTCGGCCCGGATCTGCTCAAGCAGTCCGGCCTCAAGATCTTCACCAGTCTGGATCCCATCGCCCAGCACGCCGCCGAGCAGGCGGTGGAGTCGGGTCTGGCCCAGATCGAGAAGCTGCGCGGCAAGAAGAAGCTGGAGGCGGCCATGGTGGTCTCCGACTGGCACAAGGGCGAGGTGGTGGCCATGGTGGGCGGTCGGGATCCGCGCTACGCCGGCTTCAACCGGGCGCTGGATGCCCGTCGCCAGATAGGCTCGCTGGTGAAGCCCGCGGTCTACCTGACCGGCCTCTCCAACGGCCTGACCCTGGGCACGCCGCTCAAGGACCAGCCGATCCGCATTCGCGGCAAGGATGGCCAGATCTGGACCCCGCAAAACTATGACCGCAAGTTCCGCCAGAGCGTGCCGCTGATGGATGCGCTGGCCAGCTCCCTCAACGTGCCGACCGTCAATCTGGGGCTGCAGGTGGGGCTGGACAAGGTGGTGGACACCCTGCACAAGCTGGGGGTGGAGCAGGAGATCCAGCCCTATCCGTCGCTGGTGCTGGGGGCGGTGGCGCTCTCGCCGATGGAGGTGAACCAGATGTACCTGCCCATCGCCAACCAGGGGCTGACCCAGCCGCTGTCGGCGATTCGGGCGGTAGTCAACAGCGACGGCAGCAAGCTCTATCAGCATGATGAAGCGGCCAAGCGGGTGACCGATGAGCAGGCCAGCTGGCTGACCCTGTTTGCCATGACCAAGACGGTGAGCCAGGGCACGGCGCGCGCGCTCGGTGCCAAGTTCCCCGGCGCCACCATGGCGGCCAAGACGGGCACCACCAACGAGCTGCGCGACTCCTGGTTCACCGGGCTCGACAACAACGAGCTTGTCAGCATCTGGGTCGGACGCGACGACAACACCCCGGCCGGCCTGACCGGCGCCAGCGGTGCCCTGCAGCTGTTCAGCGGCTACATGAGCCAGCGCGGGGTCAACAGCCTGGCCATGAACATGCCGCAAGGGGTGAGCTGGGCCAGCTTCTCCCGTGCCAGCGGCACCCGGGTCACCAGCGACTGCCCGGGCAGTCTGCAGGTACCGGCCAAGCTGGCCGGGCTGGCCGAGCCCATGGGCTGCGCCAGCCCGGTGTCCAGCCCGGCCAATGCGCTGGACAACTGGTTCAACGGTTTCTTCAACTGACCGCAGCGGGCAGCTCAGGCTGCCCGCTTGCCCGGAGTGCTCATGTCACATCCCCTGTTCGATGCCATCCACCACGTGGCCATCATCGCCAGCGATTATGCGCGCTCGCGCCACTTCTACCACCAGGTGCTGGGGTTGCCCATCATCGCCGAGACGCTGCGCGAGGAGCGCCAGTCGTGGAAGCTGGATCTGGCGCTGCCGGACGGTAGCCAGCTGGAGCTGTTCAGCTTCCCGGCGCCGCCGCCGCGCCCCTCCCGGCCGGAGGCGTGCGGCTTGCGCCACCTGGCCTTTCGGGTCGCTGAGCTCGACCGGGTCATCGCCCATCTGCAGGATCATGGCGTCGAGGTGGAGCCGGTGCGGGTGGATGAGCTGACCGGCAAGCGCTTTACCTTCTTCGCCGACCCCGACGGCTTGCCGCTGGAGCTCTACGAAGCGAGCTGCTGAGGCAGACCTGCCGCGAGCCTGCATTGCCCCATAAAGAGCAGAAGCCGCCCGGTTAGCCGGGCGGCTTCTTTTCATGGTGTGCAGTGCGTGAGGCGATCAGGCGGTGGTGAGCAGGGTCACCGCGACGGCCATCACCAGCATGCCGACCCAGCCGATGGGCTTGAGTCGCTCGCCAAACAGCAGCAAGCCACCGAGGGCGGTGCCCAGAATGCCGATGGCACCCCAGGTGGCGTAGGCCACGGCCAGATCGATCTTGCCGGTGCTCACCGCTTCCGACAGCAGGGTGAAGGCACACAGCACCAGCAGTATGCCGAGAAATCCCCAGCCTTTGTGACGAAAACCAACCGAGCGGTTGATCGCCATGTTGGCGCCGATATCCAGCAGGGCCGCTCCCAGTACGATGATCAACGGGTGCATACGGCCTCCTTGGCAGCGCCAAGGCAGCGAGTACTGCCAGTGCCTGCGGCCGGTTTATCATGGGCAGCGCCAAGACGGCGGGTGCTACCGGTACCTGCGGCCGGTTTGTCATGGGCTGCGCCAAGACGGCGGGTGCTGCCGGTACCTGCAGCCGGTTTGTCATGGGCCGCGCCAAGACGGCGGATGCTGCCGGTGCCTGTGGTCGGTTCGTCATGGGTTTCACCCATTGTCACCAGAACAATACCCACTATGGCCAGCGCCAGTCCGACCAACTCCTGAGCATTCAGGTGGTAGTCGAGGAACAGCACGGAGACGACGGTGATCAGCGCGATCCCCAGCCCCTCCCAGAGCGCGAAGGCAATACCAATGGAGATTGTTTTGGCGGCTTTGGCCAACAACAGATAGGAGAAGGAGATGAGCAGCCACATCGGCAGATAGTTGAGCCAGCCGGCCTCGTTCTCCGGGATCATGGCCATGCTGGAGGTCCCCGCGACCTCGGTCAGGATGGCGCCCGTCAGGAAGATGCGGGCCAGGAGCATGCGATTGAATAACATAAAATGTCCTTTTGTTGCTGCGACGGGGCCATGATAGCCACAGCCCGCTCAGGCGGCAGAATCGCTGAGCGTCGACAATTCAGACGCTGACGGTTTGCCTTGCTAGAAGGGGGCAAGGTAAGGTGAATATCGGATACCCTGCTCACGACCCAGATCATGAAGCTCTACCAGATACAACTCTTTGTGGAATCAGCCAGCAGTGGCTCCATCGCCAATACGGCGCGCCGGCTTGGCAAGAGCCGCAGCGCCGTCAGCACGGCGATAGCGGCGCTTGAGGTTGAGCTTGGCGTCGAACTTTTTGAACGAGGTGCCAACCAGAGCCGCTTGACCGAGATCGGCGAGCAGGTGCTGGATGACTGCAAGCGGCTGCTGCAGGCCGCCAACAGCCTCAAACTCAAGTGCGAACACTACGCCTCCGGCGCGGAGGTAGCGCTGCGGGTGGCGCGGGATGATGCCATTCCCGAGGCGGTGTGGCGGGAGATGCTGGGGGCGCTGCGCCACCAGTTTCCCGGCACCAGCATCTCACTGGTGCTGGCCTCGCCGCCGGAGCTGCCCGCGCTGGTGGAGGAGGGGTTTGTCGACGCCGCCTTCGGCCTTATCACCGAGGAGCAGGAGCGCAGCGGCCTCAACATCGAGGTGCTCAACCCGATCCGCACCCTGATGGTGGTGGCCCCGAGCCACCCGCTGGCCAGCCTGAAGCGGGTATTGCAGCAGGATCTGACCGGCCATACCCAGGTCACCCTCTCCTATGTGGACGAATTTTCGGTCAAGAGCCTGTTGCCCATCGGCGGCCACCACATCGGGTTGTCGAGCTTCGAGCTGATGCGCGATGCGGTGCTCGACGGCCTCGGCTGGGCCGTGCTGCCGTCGCCGCTGATCCAGAGTCAGCTGCGGCAAGGGGAGCTGCTGACCTTGAAGCACAAGTTCAGCCTGCAGTGGCGCGACTACGGCGTCTATCTGTCGGAAAATGCCTATCACGGCAAGGTGTTGGCCTGGCTGAGGAAGGCAATCCAGGCCTATCTCGAACCGTTCGAATAAACCGGCCGGCACCGGGCGGGCACGAGGGGGGCAAGTGCAGGGGCTTGTGATCCATCGCTGCCTGATGGTACATACTGTCAGTACCCTCATGCAGCGCCTGGAGGCGTGAACGATATGAGCAGTGCCCAAGACAAGGACGAGCTCTGGCTGGATGACGACATCATCGAGCTGGATGACGATGAGGCCGTGGTGACCAAGGCGATCAACCCCTGGCAGGTGTTGATCGTCGATGACGAGCCGGACATTCATCATGCCACCCGGCTGGCACTTTCCAACATTCAGTACAAATCCCGCCCGCTTGAACTGCTCAACGCCTACAGCGGCGCCGAAGCGGCCCGCATGCTGCTGGCCAATCCGCGCATCGCCCTGATCCTGCTCGACGTGGTGATGGAGACCGAGGATGCCGGCCTGCGGCTGGTGCATCAGATCCGCAACGAGATGCATAACAGCCTGGTGCGCATCGTGCTGCGCACCGGCCAGCCGGGGCAGGCCCCGGAGCAGCGGGTGATCCTCGATTACGACATCAACGACTACAAGACCAAGACCGAGCTGACGGTGCAGAAGCTCTACACCACCGTCATCGCCTCCCTGCGCTCCTACGAGACCCTCTGCGCCATCGACAAGAGCCGGCAGGGGCTCGGCAAGATACTGGAGGGGGCGGGGGATCTCTATCATCTGCACTCGCTGCGGGAATTTGCCTCCGGCGTACTCAAGCAGATCAGCGCCATTCTCGACGTGGGCACCGAAGGCGCCATCTGTGCCGAACGCCGGCCCGGCTCGCAGGAGCTGGAGATCCTGGCGGCCACCGGCGACTATGAATCCCTGCTGAGCGATGTGCCGCTCAGTACCTTCCCGGCCCTGCACGATTCGGTGATGAGTGCGCTCGCCAATCGCTGCAACCGCTTCGAGCATCCCCAGGATGCGCTCTATATCGCGGCCCAGAACGGGCGCGAGTTCGTGCTCAATTTCACCCCTACCCAGCCGCTCGATCCGCTCGAGTGCGATCTGCTGGACGTGTTCTGTCAGCGCATTTCGGCGGCGTACGACAACCTCTATCTCTACAACCAGCTGCTGCGCGCCCAGGAGGCGACCGTGGTGGCGCTGGCGGCGCTGGCGGAGTTCCGCGATTCGGATACCGGCGATCACGTGCTGCGGGTGCAGAAGCTCTCCGATGCCATCGTGGCCGAGCTGCAGCAGGCGGGGGCCTATCCCGATGAGCTGACACCGGGTTTTGTCGACATGATCGGCATGGCCAGCATACTGCACGACGTGGGCAAGGTGGGCACGCCGGACCACATCCTGCACAAGCCGGGCCGGTTCGAACCGGATGAACGGCTCATCATGGAGCAACACGCGGACATCGGCGCCAGTATCTTGCACAAGGCGGGGGAGATGGTGGAGGGCACCAGCTACCTGTCGCTGGGGGCCGAGATTGCTCGCGGCCATCATGAACACTTCGATGGCAAGGGTTACCCGGAGCAGCTGGCCGGCCAGCAGATCCCGCTGTCGGCCCGCATCGTGGCCGTGGTCGACGTGTTCGATGCCCTGCTCAGCAAGCGGCCCTACAAGGAGCCCTGGTCGCTGGCCCAGACCATGGAATATATCCTGTCACGCTCCGGCAGCCAGTTCGATCCCCAGGTGGTGCAGGCGCTCCAGCGTTTGGTGAGCCAGTCGCGGTTGCCATACGAGCTGTGACACCGGACGGAAACAACAGAGGGGCCACTGGCCCCTTTGTTGTTTCCGGCTGCCTGCGCCACCTGGTCGATTGCGTCAGCGCGGCGCGTAGCGTGTGCGGGGCTGCTGCCGGCGAAACGGCAACAGCACCAGGCTGAGCAGCAGATCGCCAAGCAGGGCTGCGAGCAGGCCTGCCGCCATGCCGCAGACGATGGCGGCCTGCTTGAGCGGCACCACGTAGCTGTAGTTTTGCAGGGTATCCTGCCAGAGCTGGGGCTCGGCGCGCAGCAGCAGGTGGGAGAGTTGCCGATACCAGGGATGGTGCTTGTAGACACTCTCCTGCTGCAGGGTCTGGCGCTGGCTGACCAGCAGCTGCAGGCTGGCGGCATCCTTGGCGAATACCGGATCCGGGTTGGTACGATAGTGGTTGATCAGGGCCGTCAGATCGCCGTTGAAATGCTGGTCCGCCGTCTCCTGAAAAGGGGCCAGGCTGAGGCTTGCCTGCTGCAGGCGGGCATCCAGCCGCTGGTAGTAGAGGTCGATCAGACCCGGGATCTGCACGCCGGCCAGCAGGCCCAGGGCAAACAGCATCATCCGAAGGTAGCTGCGCATAGCTCTCGTCATCTCGCGAAATAGAGGGACTCCATACTAGCCGCAAGGCTGCAACAGGCCAAGCCGGCAGGGGACCCGCCGGCTTTCCGGATAGGAGGCATGACCCTTTCCTTCCTCGTTTGTGTGATTCACGTCACGCTTTTTATGCTTTAAAATACGGCCCCATTTTTCGGGGAGGAGAGTCTGTATGCGCAAATTTATACCCTGTTATCTGTTGGGTGGTCTCATCGCCATCAGCTGGGCCGCTCTGCCCGATCACGGCCCATGGGATCAGTGGGAGCTCGCCGTCTTCCATCTGGTCAATGGCTGGCTGGGTCAGGCCCAGTGGTGGGCCGATCTGGTGGCCGTGACCAACAACCGGCTGTTCGATCTGGCGGTGCTCTCCTGCATGGGGCTGATCCTCTCTCGCTGCTTCTGGCGTGCGGACGAGCAGGGACGCCGCCGGCTGGTGGCCATGGGGATTGTCATGCTGCTGGGGGCGCTGGTGATCAACCAGTTCGGTCATCTGCTGCCGGTCAGTCGGCCCAGCCCGACCCTGACGGTGGCGGACGCGCTGCGGGTGACCCAGCTCAGCGCGATCCCGACCAAGGACTCCTCCAGCGACAGCTTCCCCGGCGATCACGCCCTGTTCCTGATGATCTTCGCCGGCTTTGCCCTGCGCCATCTGCCGCGCTGGGCCGGGGTGACCGCGCTGCTGATGGTGCCGCTGTTCTCGGCGCCCCGCATCCTCTCCGGTGCTCACTGGCTGACGGATGTCTATGTGGGCGCCCTGTCGCTGACCCTGCTCTGTCTGCCGCTGCTGTTGTTGACCGGGCTGTCGGATGCACTGATCGGCTGGATCGCCCGGCGACTGCCACGCCTGCCGGGCTGGCAGTGGCTGGCGGGTAAAACGCCGGTGAGTCAGCAATAAAAAAAGAAGGTCGGTGCATACCGGCCTTCTTTTTGGCTACTTCCCGCCGGTGACTGTGGTCGTCGCGAAATGACCATGACTACCACCGGTGGCCCCAGGCCTGCTGGCCCTCATAGACAAGTATTAGCAGATTCGTTCGGGCGTGCTCGTCATGAGTTTCTCCAGATAATCGTTTGCATGGGCTGAATGCTTGATCCTGACCAAGATTTTTTATTTTTGCTGCCTTAGAATCGCCGCCCGTTGCTGGAGAACTCTGTATGTTAATTAATCTTTTGCGCCTGATATTCATCATCTGCGCCCTGGTGTTCATCTTCATGCTGGTACGGGCCTGGTGGCACAAACGGCAACAGGGGGAGCTGGAGTCGACCCCCTTCTGGCCGGTGGCGGCCATCGGTTTTGTCGCCAATTTTCTCGATACCCTGGGGGTCGGCAGCTTCGCGGTGAAGACCGCCTGCTACAAGCAGTTCAAGCTGATCGACGATCGGCTGCTGCCGGGCACCCTCAACGGCCAGTGCGTGTTGCCGACGGTCACCCAGTCGCTGATCTTCATCGGCGCCGTGCAGGTGGATCCGCTCACCCTCATCGGCATGATGGTGGCCGCGGCCGCCGGGGCGGCTTGGGGGGCGCGCCACGTCGCCTCGTTCGATCGCCAGACCATCCGGCTGGTGATGGCGGTCTCCCTGCTGGTGGTGGCCGGCCTCATCTTCGCGGGCCTGCTTGGGCTGTTCCCCCTCGGTGGCGATGCCATGGGGCTGACCGGTTACAAGCTCGGGATCGCGCTGCTCGGCAACTTCATCTTCGGCGTGCTGATGAACGTGGGCATCGGCCTGTTCGCCCCCTGCATGACCCTGGTCTATCTGCTCGGCATGAATCCGCTGGCGGCGTTTCCCATCATGATGGGCTCCACCGCCGTGCTCAGCGTCTTCTCGGCGGGCACTTTCATCCGCAAGGGGGCCTTCGATGCCAAGGCGGTGCTGGCGGTGGCCATCTTCGGCCCTGTCGGCGTGGTGCTGGCGGCCATGCTGGTCAAGTCGATGGATATGGCGATGCTCAAATGGCTGGTGGCCTTCATCGTCATCTATACCTCCTGGACCATGTACGCCTCCTGGCGGGCGGCGCGGAGGGCGCCACAACCCCGGCTGGCAGGCGTCACTGGTTAGCCAGTGCGGCGCGTGTCGGTGCTGGCCGTGGAGTATTGACGTGATTGCAGGCCTTCATCGTCATCTAGATCTCTTGGACCATGTACGCCTCCTGGCGGGCGGCGCGGCGGGAGCCACAACCCCGGCTGGCAGCGGTCGCAGGCTGGCCTGCACCAGCGCCGCTTCGGCCCTAGCCCCCAGAAACACATAGAGCCCGAGGGCCAGCAGCAGCCCCACGGCGCACCCCATCACACCCACAGCTGGCCAGAGCAGTTCGCTCTGGCCGAGCGAGCCCTTGAACAGCAACAGCAGCCCCTCGATGGAGACCGCGATCAAGATGGCGGCGATGAAGCGGGTAATGGTGCGGCGAATCGCGCTGTGGCGAAAGATATCCTTATGCAGCAGCACCTCCTCTTCCAGAATGGTCTTGCCCAAGTCGAACACTGCCAGCGCCAGGGTCAGGAAGATGATGGCGCTGAAGGCCCCCAGCCGGTTCTGCTGCGCCCCGCACAGCAGCAGATAGAGTTGCTCCAGCCCGTGCCAGATGAGCGTCGCGACGATCAGAAACAGCGCCAGACTCAGCACCACATAAACCCCCTTGAACCAGGGCATGGCCCGGCGTCGCTCCCTGTCCCCCATCAGCCAGGCGATGAGCTGGTTCAGGCAGAGGGTCAGCTCACGACCCTGGCCTCGCACTATCAGATGCAAACGGGCTTGCGGCGCCGGCACCGGTGGCAGGATCCCGAGCGGTTCCCGACTGGGTGCCTGGTTCAGGATGAAGGGATAACTCCTGAGTGAATCGGGTGATGCCGTGAGCAGTCCCAGCAGCAGAGGGGCCAGTTCGGCTTCGTACTCCTGATAGCGTCGCAGCACATCGATGGGGCTCATTTCCGCCATATACACCTCGCTCAAACGGGCTTGCATCCAACTTGCAGGGTGCAAATTGTGGGCCCGTTTTATGACGGGCAGAGGGGCGGGATATGCACCGTTTGGTGACAGAGCAGCACCGCTTGCGCAAATGCTGCACCAACATCGGGCGTATCAGGGGAGGCCGAAAGGCGCCGAAGCTGCAATGAAAAAGGGCCCGTGAAGGGCCCTTTTGCGACACGCGGCGGCTTAGCCAGCCAGCTTGGCGAAGCTGCGCTCTGCGGCGGCCAGGGTGTGTTCAATCTCCTTGTCACCGTGCGCCAGCGACAGGAAGCCCGCCTCGTAGGCACTCGGCGCCAGGTAGACGCCCTCTTCCAGCATCAGATGATAGAAGCGCTTGAAGCGTTCCATGTCGCAGCGGGTCACCTGCTCGTAGCGGGTGACCTCGGGCTCGTCGGTGAAGAAGAAGCCGAACATGCCGCCGACGTAGTTGATGGCAAGCGGGATACCGTGCTTGGCGGCAGCGGCTTTCAGCCCTTCTGCAACCCGGGCGGTCTTGGCGCTCAGCTCTTCATAGAGGCCCGGCTCCAGCAGCAGATCCAGCATGGTGAGGCCGGCAGCCATGGCCACCGGGTTGCCGGAGAGAGTGCCGGCCTGATAGACGGGGCCGGTCGGGGCGATGTGCTGCATCACCTTCTTCTTGCCGCCGAAGGCGCCGACCGGCATGCCGGCACCGATGATCTTGCCGAGGGTGGTGAGATCCGGGTCGATGTTGTAGTGGCCCTGGGCGCCGCGCAGGGAGACGCGAAAGCCAGTCATCACCTCATCCAGGATCAGCAGGGCGCCGAACTCGTCACAGATGGCGCGCAGCCCTTCCAGGAAGCCGGGTACCGGCGGGATGCAGTTCATGTTGCCGGCCACCGGCTCGACGATGATGCAGGCGATCTCGCTGCCGTATTGGGTGAAGGCTTCGCGCACCGAGTCCAGATCGTTGAACACGCAGGTCAGGGTGTGCTTGGCAAAGTCGGCCGGGACGCCCGGGCTGTTGGGCTGACCCAGGGTCAGCGCGCCGGAGCCGGCCTTGACCAGCAGGGAGTCGGCGTGGCCGTGGTAGCAGCCTTCGAATTTGACGATCTTGTCGCGACCGGTGTAGCCGCGGGCCAGCCGGATGGCGCTCATGGTGGCTTCGGTGCCGGAGTTGACCATCCGGACCTGCTCCATGGAGGGCACGATCTGGCGCACCTTCTCGGCCATCAGCACTTCGATCTCGGTCGGGGCGCCGTAGCTCAGCCCTTTCTCCACCGCCTTGATGACGGCGGCCTTGATGGCTGGGTGGTTGTGACCCAGCAGCATGGGGCCCCAGGAGCCGATGTAATCCACATAGGCCTGGCCATCCACGTCATAGAGGTAGGCGCCATCGGCGTGATCGATGAAGCGGGGTGTGCCGCCGACCCCATTGAAGGCGCGGACCGGTGAGTTGACGCCGCCCGGAATGGTCTGGCGGGCCTGTTCAAACAGCTGATCTGATTTTGACATGGATCATCCTTAATGGGATTTTGGTCGTCACACAGGCGCAGGTGGCCGATTGCGGCTCGGCAGTCGGGGGGCGCTGGAGTATGCTTGCGCTCTTGACCCCGGCCAAGGACTGCCCCGTGTTAAATGAAACGGGCCGACTATAGCAGAAAGGCCCGGTGCTGGGCAGCCGGACAGCAGGCCGGATGATCGTCACCTCCGTCAGCAAACGAATGTGGTTTTTTCATGTCGCAACAAGCTCTCTCCTCCTCCGAACCGCTCTCGCCTCCCCGCGGCCCTGTCCTGCGGCGGATCATTCATCAAGACAAGATGCCCCTGCTGGTGCTGCTGTTGGCGGCGCTGGTCGGCACCCTGGCCGGGTTGGTCTGCGGACTGTTCGAGTCCGGCGTGCACTGGCTGGCACAGCAGCGTGTCGACCTGCTGGCCGATCGCCCCTGGTGGCAGCTCGGCCTGCTCGGCTTTGGTTTCAGCGCCTTGCTGGGTTGTATTGGTTATTTCCTGACCCATACCTTTGCGCCGGAGGCGGGTGGCTCCGGCATTCCCGAGATTGAGGGGGCCATGGACGAGCTGCGTCCGGTACGCTGGTGGCGGGTGTTGCCGGTCAAGTTCTTCGGTGGCATCTGCACCCTGAGCTCCGGCATGGTGCTGGGGCGGGAAGGCCCGTCGGTGCAGATCGGCGGTAACCTCGGCAAGATGGTGGCGGATATCTTCCGGCTACCGAAGGAGCATGGCCACGCCCTGCTGGCAGCCGGGGCTGCGGGCGGTCTGGCCGCGGCCTTCAATGCGCCGCTGGCGGGGATCCTGTTCGTGATGGAGGAGATGCGCCCGCAGTTTCGCTACTCCTTTCTGGCCATCAAGGCGGTGGGCATCTCCGCCATCATGGCGACCCTGATGCTGCAGAACATGAAGGGGCAGGGGGCGGTGATCAGCTTGCCTCACTACGATGCGCCGGCTCTCAGGGCGCTCTGGCTGTTCCTCTTCATGGGGGCCGCTTTTGGCGTGCTGGGTTTTGTCTTCAACAAGCTGGTGCTGGCCTGTCAGGATGGTTATCTGGCGCTGCATCAAAACAGACGCCATCGCTTTGTGGCCATCGGGACGCTGGTGGCAGGAACCTTCGGCGTGCTGTCGCTGGTTGCCCCGGCGGTGACCGGCGGCGGTACCGAGCTCATCCCCCATCTGATGGGCGGGGAGTATGCGATGGCCACCTTGTTCCTCATCTTCTCCATCCGGCTGGTGGCTACCCTGGTCTGTTTCTGCTCAGGCGCGCCGGGCGGGGTGTTTGCCCCGACTCTGGCGCTGGGCACCCTGTTCGGGGTGGTGTTCGGGCATCTGTTCCATGCGGCCTTCCCGGAGCTGGGCATCGAACCCGGTGCCTTTGCCATTGCCGGAATGGGCGCGTTGTTTGCCGCCACCGTACGTGCCCCCATCACGGGGATCGTGCTGGTCACCGAGATGACCGACAACTATCAGCTGATCCTGCCCATGATGATCACCACGGTCGGTGCGACCCTGGTGGCGCAGTGGTTGGGGGGGCGCCCGATTTATTCCCAGATCCTCGAGCGAACTTTACGGCTCGCTGCGCGTCAAAAGCGGGGAGAAAGCGGCGTCACCGCCGGTTAACCCTTTGTCTGCCGGCCTGAATCTGCTTGAGTCGCGTATAGTGAAGGGAGCGTGGCCGCAGTATGCGCAGTAACAAAAGAGGCCTTATGTCCCAGATAGTGAAGTGGTTGGCAGTGCTGATGGTGGGGGCGCTCATCGGCTATTTCGTCGGTAATCGCCAGGAGCTGGCCCAGAGCAGCTTGCTGACGGTGCAGCAGGAGACGCTGGAGCGCCAAGGCAAGGCCATAGGCCAGCTCAAGAGCGAGCTCGGCATCAAGGAGACGCTGCTGGCTACCCAGAAGGCGGCATTCGAGCAGTTGCAGCAGACGCTCAAGGATCAGGAGGCCCAGGTACAGGAGCAGAAGCGCCAGCTGGCCTTCTTCGAGCGGATCATGCGTCCCACCGGCGAGCAGGTGGGGGTGGTGATCGACAACCTCACCCTGCAGGAGACCAGTATCCCCGGCCGTTATCACTATCGGCTGGCGCTGACCCAGCCCGCCAAGAAGCGCGAGCTGTTTCGTGGTCAGGTACAGATAAAGGTGGAAGGCAGTCAGGGCGACAAGCCCAGAACCCTCGGTAGCCGCGAGCTGGGTATGAAGGTGGGGGAGGGGCGCTATGCACTGCGTTACTTCCAGCTGCTGGAAGGCAACTGGCAGTTACCGGAAGGCTTTGTACCGGATCGGGTACGGGTCACCATCGGCAAGGATGGCCGGCAACCAGCCCAGGAGCTGCTGGCTGAATGGGGTGAGGTAATCAAGCCGCTGGTGGTCGCTCCACCGGCTCCCGTACCGGCCGCACAGTAAGAAGCTTGGTGAATACTTGAACTGAATGGTCGGGTATTGGATAATTTCGCGGTTTCCATGTTTGTGGATTTAACGGTTGTGAGGTCAGTAATGAGTGCAGTAGCAGAAGCCCCGTTGCCCATCCAGATGACGGATGCGGCAGCCAACAAGGTGAAGACCCTGATCACCGAAGAAGAAAATCCCGAGCTCAAGCTGCGGGTGTACATCACGGGCGGTGGCTGCTCCGGTTTCCAGTATGGTTTCACCTTCGATGAGAAGATCAACGAAGGGGATACCGTGGTCGAGAAGAGCGGGGTCACCATGGTGATCGATCCCATGAGCCTGCAGTATCTGGTTGGCGGCAGCGTGGATTACACCGAAGGTCTGGAAGGCTCTCGCTTCACCGTGACCAACCCCAATGCCACCACCACCTGTGGCTGTGGTTCCAGCTTCTCTATCTGATATAGAGATACCGCGTGATATCGAAGGGCCCCAAGGGGCCCTTTTCGTTTTTGGCCCCCCCATCCATACCTATTAGTTAGTCGGACGCTTTGGACTAGCCAGTAATGCTAAAGAGCCCTTGATGGGCTTCCTTTGGGTTGTTTTTGGGGCGCTTTTTATCCTGATTGATGGTTAGTTAAACACTTGAACGTCTTTTTCAAAAAAACACGGAGTTTTCGCTTGTCAGCGAGAATCATATCCCTATAATGCGCCTCCATCAGCACGGCGCAGTGCGCGTCTGGTCTGGCTTGCAAAGCAAACCAGTGAGGGTTATAGTTATCGACCCTGCTCTTTAACAATTTGAATCAAGCAATCTGTGTGGGCACTCACAGCATCGAGCATCAAAAACAATTTTTGATATCAA
>NZ_JAPCIV010000031.1:0-57898 GCF_027707585.1 Aeromonas sp. QDB39
CGATCTATCAACCATCTGAGGGTGGTATCAGATTGATGGGGTGAAGGTGCCCCATCAACCATTAAATCCGTATACCCTTAAAAAAGTGCCTGTTTTTTACGCCTAGAGATGCTTGTTTACCGGTAGAGTTTTAATTTAATGCTAAATAAATTAAAATGTTATGAGTTCTTTGGGTGAGATAATGTGCATCGTGCAAGCAGGATAGACGGCATGCACGATTTGTAATAACAGAGTGTCTTGTATTTTTAAAGAAAGTCTATTTAATACAAGTGATTATATTAATTAACGGTAAGCATCAGCGGGTGACAAAACGAGCATGCTTACTAATAAAATGTTAGGCGTCATATGAAGATTTCGGTGATCCCTGAGCAGGTGGCGGAAACATTGGATGCTGAGAACCATTTCATTGTTCGTGAAGTGTTCGATGTGCACCTATCCGACCAAGGCTTTGAACTATCTACCAGAAGTGTGAGCCCCTACCGGAAGGATTACATCTCGGATGATGACTCTGATGAAGACTCTGCTTGCTATGGCGCATTCATCGACCAAGAGCTTGTCGGGAAGATTGAACTCAACTCAACATGGAACGATCTAGCCTCTATCGAACACATTGTTGTGTCGCACACGCACCGAGGCAAAGGAGTCGCGCACAGTCTCATCGAATTTGCGAAAAAGTGGGCACTAAGCAGACAGCTCCTTGGCATACGATTAGAGACACAAACGAACAATGTACCTGCCTGCAATTTGTACGCAAAATGTGGCTTTACTCTCGGCGGCATTGACCTGTTCACGTATAAAACTAGACCTCAAGTCTCGAACGAAACAGCGATGTACTGGTACTGGTTCTCGGGAGCACAGGATGACGCCTAACAATTCATTCAAGCCGACACCGCTTCGCGGCGCGGCTTAATTCAGGCGTTAAACATCATGAGGGAAGCGGTGATCGCCGAAGTATCGACTCAACTATCAGAGGTAGTTGGCGTCATCGAGCGCCATCTCGAACCGACGTTGCTGGCCGTACATTTGTACGGCTCCGCAGTGGATGGCGGCCTGAAGCCACACAGTGATATTGATTTGCTGGTTACGGTGACCGTAAGGCTTGATGAAACAACGCGGCGAGCTTTGATCAACGACCTTTTGGAAACTTCGGCTTCCCCTGGAGAGAGCGAGATTCTCCGCGCTGTAGAAGTCACCATTGTTGTGCACGACGACATCATTCCGTGGCGTTATCCAGCTAAGCGCGAACTGCAATTTGGAGAATGGCAGCGCAATGACATTCTTGCAGGTATCTTCGAGCCAGCCACGATCGACATTGATCTGGCTATCTTGCTGACAAAAGCAAGAGAACATAGCGTTGCCTTGGTAGGTCCAGCGGCGGAGGAACTCTTTGATCCGGTTCCTGAACAGGATCTATTTGAGGCGCTAAATGAAACCTTAACGCTATGGAACTCGCCGCCCGACTGGGCTGGCGATGAGCGAAATGTAGTGCTTACGTTGTCCCGCATTTGGTACAGCGCAGTAACCGGCAAAATCGCGCCGAAGGATGTCGCTGCCGACTGGGCAATGGAGCGCCTGCCGGCCCAGTATCAGCCCGTCATACTTGAAGCTAGGCAGGCTTATCTTGGACAAGAAGATCGCTTGGCCTCGCGCGCAGATCAGTTGGAAGAATTTGTTCACTACGTGAAAGGCGAGATCACCAAGGTAGTCGGCAAATAATGTCTAACAATTCGTTCAAGCCGACGCCGCTTCGCGGCGCGGCTTAACTCAAGCGTTAGAGAGCTGGGGAAGACTATGCGCGATCTGTTGAAGGTGGTTCTAAGCCTCGTACTTGCGATGGCATCGGGGCAGGCACTTGCTGACCTGCCAATTGTTTTAGTGGATGAAGCTCGTCTTCCCTATGACTACTCCCCATCCAACTACGACATTTCTCCAAGCAACTACGACAACTCCATAAGCAATTACGACAATAGTCCATCAAATTACGACAACTCTGAGAGCAACTACGATAATAGTTCATCCAATTACGACAATAGTCGCAACGGAAATCGTAGGCTTATATATAGCGCAAATGGGTCTCGCACTTTCGCCGGCTACTACGTCATTGCCAACAATGGGACAACGAACTTCTTTTCCACATCTGGCAAAAGGATGTTCTACACCCCAAAAGGGGGGCGCGGCGTCTATGGCGGCAAAGATGGGAGCTTCTGCGGGGCATTGGTCGTCATAAATGGCCAATTTTCGCTTGCCCTGACAGATAACGGCCTGAAGATCATGTATCTAAGCAACTAGCCTGCTCTCTAATAAAATGTTAGGCCTCAACATCTAGTCGCAAGCTGAGGGGAACCACTAGTGTCATACGAACCTCCAAGAGACGGTTACACAAACGGGTACATTGTTGATGTCATGTATGACAATCGCCCAAGTAAGTATCCAGCTGTGTTCAGAACGTACGTCCGAATTCCAGACTATGTCGAACTAGATAACGCGGAGGAGCTGGCCGACGCAATCATTCGAGAGGTTGAGTTAAAGGAGGCATGGCTCACAAGGGTCTTGGGGAACTCAGCCGATCCTGACGCTTCTGTGGGCAAGTGGGACCGGCGCCTAGCGCAGTGCGGTGGTATTGATGAGATGTCAAGTGGGGTGCAGGCAACATACTTCAGTCCAAACGGTCAGCTGGTCGGCTTAGTGGCATACATTGATGCCGAATGGATGGATGAATAGCTCTGACGTTACGATTCAGGTGAGACAACCAGATGGGCATTGCGTACAA
Organism: Aeromonas sp. QDB39; assembly: GCF_027707585.1. Classification (NCBI taxonomy): domain Bacteria; kingdom Pseudomonadati; phylum Pseudomonadota; class Gammaproteobacteria; order Aeromonadales; family Aeromonadaceae; genus Aeromonas; species Aeromonas sp. QDB39. Next base: position 2,771 of record NZ_JAPCIV010000031.1, read on the forward strand.
GCTCAGTTGCCACCGATGTGGCTACGAGTCTGATCTTCTTTACCTAGGCCAAGGTATGGCGATGCTTCCTGAGCAAATAGTCGGAACGTGCACATGCTGCGACAATCTAACGACGATTTCTATAAATGAAAGCTACGGAGTATGCTCACTTTGTGGGGCTAAGGATCGTGTGATATTTACAAGCTATCAGCATGAGGCAAGGCCAAGAAATCCCTGCTATCTAGAGAGAAGTTTCAAATATCAATGCCCAAGATGCCATGCCTTCAGTATGGAGCCTCCGGATCTACCGGAGATGCTTTGGGACTAATGCTCCGCTTTGCCTCGGGTATCCGTTCGACCTATGTTTAAGAGGAAACGCACGTGTCTGCCGCCAAAGCTCTTGCCTATGCACTTTGTGACAAGTTGGAAAGCAAAAAAGTTGATGAAGTCGTACGAAATCTTGTTTCTAGCGGCTGGAATATTAGGGAAGTGGCCTGGGAAGCTTCGTCCTTTGATCATGAAATGCCCTACTTTGACACGGGGCGGGACTTCGATATTGGATTTCCTGACACGCTGTCATCCAAGATTGAGTTTTTGACCGCGAATGGATCAATCGTCCAAGCACGTGCTCGCCTGCACTTCAAGCAGGCTCTAATTTTTGCCAAGGCGTCCAAACATGTCGCCGCGCTCAAGAACTCATTGGATTACTACTATGGATCGTCTGTAATCCCCCCTCAAAACCACGGAGGCTATTTGTAGAAAATTCCATTAATATGAACTCAAGGTGTTCCCTACGGACGAATCAGCGATGAAGGTGGTGTACCTGGCTATCCAGGCGGCGACCAAGAAATGGACGATGCCGATCCGCAACTGGAAGCCGGCCATGAACCGTTTTATGATCGAATTTGGTGACCGTTTAAATGGCCACCTTTAACTGACCGGCAAAAGCACTTACACAAAAGGGTTTACAGGCTCTTTCAGTCATTCCTTTAATGCGTAAATTGCTCTCTAACCACTCTCTCAGCCCACCCTTCCATATCCTCTCTCGATACTTGCAGCTCCCCCAACCCCTTTGGATGATTCACCCCTCTATGCCCGTCTTGTCCATATAATTGATCAAACAAACTATTTGGCCAATTCAATGAGCTCTTCACCACTCCACGCCGTATCTTTTCAAAATCATTCCGCCATGTTTCGCTATCAACGCCACTCAACACTTTGGTAGAAAGCATTTTCACCCCATCCGATGCATCCACCTCTAGCAATACAAATTCACTGCCATTACGTTGCACCCCAACGGCTTTAATCACTCTTGGTGAGCCATCTTTACACAGATGTAATCGGCTACGCCCAACTTTTGGCAAAACCAAGGTTTCTTCAAAAAGCACCCGACATGCAAATTTAGTTTTTAGAATTGAAAGTAGCTCATCAAAAGCAGCAAATCGATTAGCAAAAATAGAGTTGTAATTGGTTGCATCCTGCTTCCCACCCACATCTGCCGCTGCTAGGACACCACCTAAGTGTGGCTCATCAGTACTAACCAAATTACTATTTTCACTTGTTGTTGCTTCTTCTTTTTCTAAAATAGTTTGGCTACTTTTTCTTGCCCTGCGAGATTTTTCAATTCGACTAGGTCTACTAAAACTTATCCATGTCGGCTCAGCCTCTATGACTCGTGTGTCTGTGTCTATATTGGCTGTTTCCTCATCGTCCAACTGTAGATGCTCATCATCAACAACTGACTCTGTTGAAACCGCTATGTGCTGCGTACTACCATCACCTGCCTCCTTTTCCTGAAAAGAGGCATGGCTAATAGCTGTTGTGCTAGGAAGCATAGCGTTGATTTCTAAACCTACTATTTCCTCAACTAAATAATCCTTATCCTCGTTAGAAGAACGTCCTTTTACATGTAATTTCCAACCCTGCATGGGCGGAGGGTCAAAGCTAAAGCACCAGCTTTCAACGCCGTTCTTAATTTCTCTATTTTGTTGATAGTGCCTAAAAATACTTTCATACGAATCCATAACATCTTGATCCGAAAACAACCAAACCAAAAGCTGCACTACGGCCGACTGCTCTAACGCCCCTTTAGGAAACGATGAACTGGGTAAGATCCTTATCTCTAAATGATCTCGCTCAACCTCATACTGAACGTCGAACTCTTGCTGTAAAGCGGTACTGCTCAAACAGCTTCGACAGAAATAGGAGTTAATTAAAAATAATGACCGAGCTAGCTCTAACTGTGGGATGTGATAACGAGTCTTGCTATATGGTGTTTCAGCTTCGTAAATAAATGAACTCTGCGCTCCATCCTTGTTGCGTACGGAAGCAAAGGACGAGAGATTAGGAAAATCGATTATTTTGGCTCGTTGAAGATCCGATGCTTCAAACTCAATCACACGATCCGCCTTATTTATTTGCTTTGTTGTACTGTTAACCACCTTAGCTCGACTTAATAAAGGCAAATGAGTAAATCGAGTCCATTTCCGTTCTTGCATTGGATTAAACCAAACAAAAATACGCCACTCCTTATGACCCGAGTTACGGAATAAATGACCAATATGTACAACCTGCACATTGTCATTAAATGTAGCTAGCCTAACCACTCACTCTTCCCCATAAACCATTTCCAAGAATCTTTGTGCTTCCTCAGTTATCCGCTCTTTAGATAACGTTGCACTTCTTAATAATCGCCAGCGCCTAAGCTCAACATCTTCCTGTTTAAGCTTAATAAAAGCTTGGCTAATCCGTCTAATTTGATAATCTTCCACACTCTCTGAGTAACGCTTTAAGCAAAGCGCTACCAAAGGCAGTTTCTGTAGATTTTTTGCAAGAGAGGTTCCGTTAGGAGTTTGCTTTAACAGCCAGCTCGATGTCGCTCTTGGGTGATCAAGGCTACTATCTAGACGCTTTATGATTCTTAATAGTTGTCGTACAGCAATTCGATCTCTTTGGTTCCAATCAACTCTAGGGGCGGGTGCCAGACGCTCTTGTTGATGCTGTTGATTCCAGTGAACTAGCCAATCCCTGTCATGTCGGTAAAGCCAAGCGTATAGCACCCCACCCTCTAAAGACTGTCTTGCCGCCTTAATTCCTTGGTATTTATGCACTAGTTGCTGCCAGTCTTTATGCTTAACAGATAAATCTTCAGAGTTAGGTTGCACAGACTGGCTAACAGGTCTTGTCGTTATAGAGTGCTCAGTAAGAGCACTTGCCTGCTGTAGCGCTTCTATAACCGTTAGTTTTGGCAATAAGGCTTGCCACACAATACTATGCTGTAAATAACTAAAGGCTTTTCTATGCTTACGGAATATACTTTTCAGCCAACACGTGTCCTTGTTCTCTGCCAACTTTAAATCCAGTTTCTCTAGTGCCTCATCACTAAAAGTCTGCCTCACTCTCTCCGCCACCAAGTCATGACGAATGTGCTTGCTTTTGGTTAGCCCTAGATCCTGCGCTAAGCGCTGATAAAACAGCGTCCACTGCTCAAGGCTTGGGGAAAGCTCTTGCGCTCGTGGAGCATCTAACAGAGGGGCTATATAAGCAGCTAGTGCTGTTAATTGAGATAGGGAGTCTTTGGGGTAGTCTGAAAGCAGCTCAGTATGACCCAAAGCCCAAAATTGATGTCGGTGATCATCTACAGCTCTATCAAAGAAGACTAAAGCACCGTGTTTTGGACAATATGGCAAAGCGGGCAAATACCAATCTCGTTGCCAAAAGGCTTCCCCATACCTATTTAGCTGAAGAGCAACGCAATCAGGGCAGTATCTAAAGCGGTTATCGCTCTTAACTCTAGAAGCAGCGACTCCTAGCATTAAATGCACCGCACCTTGCGCTTGGTACTCCATTAACCGAATAGCTTCGTCTCGGCGCTCCTTGCCTACAAACGGAGCATATAAAGGGAATAAGGTATGCTCATAAATAAGCTGCTGAACAGCGTAACGTCCTGTTTGATGTAGATGTCTTGCTATCACACCTAAATGCGAGGGCAGACCTAAGGTAGCGACCACCTTGCGGTTGCCATACACCTCATCCAACAGCTGCTTAGGACTAACAATCCCTTGATAAACGCCTGCCCGTGCAATAGTGCTATAAATCAGCTCATTCGAGTACGGAACAGGAAAGTTTCTCATGGCTAACCTGCTTGTTTAAATAAGCTCGCCATATCCACTATTACCCCTTTCCCTTTTAACCGTTCATGCATGGTTTTTTCAGGTTGGCGTTGTGAATAGATATAACGTAAATCCGTATCAGGCAAGCTATCCCAGTCGCTGGGCTTGACTACCTTTATAGCCGAAACCTTTTTACTCTTGGAGGGCTTTTCTAGTTCTGACACTACCGTTTCGCCTTCCATCAACCACTGCAAAACAAGAGGCAGTAACTTTTGTCTTGTCATCGTTGGATTCTGGCTAAACGCTTTTTTAATAGTGGGAATTAACAGGCTTGAATCGTAATCCTCTTTCAGCATCAGATATAAATGACGCTGATCTTCGGTATCTAACTCTTGAAGGGCTTTTTCTTCTGGTGTTTGTTCTTGTATCGCTGCGATATCTAGCTGAAGTTGGATTAACCGTTTATCAATCTCGGGAACGACTAGATCAGAATAACGAGCAATGCGTTCTGGGATACCCGAGCGTAATGCCTCTAGCATGGGGTGCACAGGCTTTAACTCATCTTGATACACTTGCCGCAATAAACCAGCGGTAATACGCTCATTGCCTAAAGCTAGCGCACGGAGCTGAGCGAGTACAAAAAGTTTTACTACAATGTCCATCACTCCTTGGCTTAGCTCATACCACACATCACGGACCTCATCCGATAACAGCGCATCTTTGCGTTGTAAAAGCTGTAATTGCCAAAGATTATCCGTAAAAGCGATCCACTCTTGATTGGGCTTTCCACGTTGCGTTTGTTGTATAGGATCCCAGAATATAGCTCCAAACCCTGCCCCTCTACGTGCAGACCGCAAATCAGCCTCAAAAATCTCTCGTGCTTTAGGGGTACCAATCAACATCACTGGTACGCCAATAATATTCACCATCGTCACAAAAAAGTTCAGCATCTCTTGAGATCCACCCGAACGAGAGCGGCTTAAATGCTGAATTTCATCAATAACCAACAACCCTAAAGCATGTGCATTGGCTATTTGCGACATCAAAGCCAACATGGTTTCTATACCATGACGTTTTAAGCCATAACGACGCTCATAGTTCGAGCCCAAGGCTCGATCCAACGCTCTGAAAAAATTCAAGCAGATTTCTTTTAGCGAACCATTATGCGAGCAGTCTATTTTCAAATACACCACCTGCTCTACATTGAGTTCACGATGGTAAATCACCTGAGGATACGTGGCTAGAATACGATGAAGAGAGGTCGTCTTCCCACTACCAGAACAACCAATTAACAATAAGCTTTGTGCCGTAGATCGTGCCTCCTCAAAGCGAAATGTCTCCAACTCTCCCGTTTGAACACGCTCATAACCATTTTGTAAATGCTTTTGTAAATCTCCTGTTTTAGGATTTCTGCCTACGTAGCCACCTCGAATCATGACCGAAATACGCTCACTTAGTAGCAAATGCGTACCTAATGGCTGAAAATAGTCATCTGGAATACGACAAATGGTATGAGCTCTGATAACACGGGACTTTTGCAAGTCAGAGGAAGTAAGCTGTAAAGAGGATTTCAGTGATGCAGCACTATTCACTGACTCTTGTAATGGTGGTAAGGCCTCGATAAAAGGATTATCACGATAAGCCTCTACCCCCGTATCACGATAAACTGCTTGAATCCGGGTAGCACTCATGACTCATCCTTTTCTGGTGGATCCTGAAATAATTCAGGCACGTATGTGGGTAGGCTGTAATCTTCTTGATCATCCGCTTCCACTGCGTTGAAAGGAATAACTTTAGCCTCATCACCTGAAGAGCTTGGCTTCAAATGCTCCGCACGTTTTTTACGCTCCGAGGTCACGGCTTCTTTTTTATTAGTTTTAATCTGCTTAATGCGTGTTGATTTGGGCTCAGTAGTACTGGGCGTTAACTTATTCGCTTTCTGAATGGTTTGCTGAATAAACGCCTCAAGCTCCCTGCGTTTAGTTAACTCATCCTGCTTCGCATTGGCTTTATTGTGTTTTTCTTGTGCTTGTATATCCCAAACCTCCCAAAATGAGAGACCTTTAAACTGCCGACTACGTTCCGTCAGATTACAGCGCCAAAATACACGGCTGCCAACTTGCGGAAACAAATAAATCGTATCAACCAGCACTGGGTCATAAGCCGCTTCTAAATGTTGAGGTCTAGCTATATCAGTGCTCCGCTGCAACCAACCCTCACGCAGAATCTCTGACCCCGAGTAATACAAACCCCACAAATTAACGCCAAATGAAGAAATAGAGACCTTTCGGCGAGGCAGTAACGCTACTCGCAACTGCTCTTGCTCCACAGCCCTTAAACTACCTGTACGATGCTGCATACCCCATTGCCATAGCTGGACAGGAATAGACGGTAAATCTGTAGGAAAATCAGCATCTCGATCGTATTTATCCATCACCAGATGGTTATTTCTGAATAAGATCGTACGCAAAATAATTTGTGTGAACTCAAATACCGACAGAGATGCATCTAACCTATAGTCTGTTTCACCATGGCTTTTGATCCGACTGCCCTCTACAATGCCAGGTGCAAAGGACTTAAACTCGGCTTGTAGTGTTCTAAAAGTGCTTTCCACTATGCCTTTAGCATCGCCACGTCTAGGTGGAGCACTTTCCACTCGCACATTAAAACTAGAAACTAAGGCTTCGACCTGATGACTCATTAATTCGCCACGGTCCGCTAGCAACACATCTGGCAAACCTACACACGGCCAGTCTGAGCTACTAATCTCAATATCATGCTGGGCACAAATGGCCGTTTTGTCAGAGCAAGCATTTACAAAAGCCTGCATCGCCACCACATAAGACGGATTTTCAAAGCCGATATAAAAGCCCGTGATCATCCGACTAAACACATCAATCACAATGTAAAGCGTTGGTCTTCCTATGATTTTTTGGCGATCATGATGATCCACTAAATAAATATCAGCAATCGTGGCATCAATCTCATAACGACTCCCAGGGCCTAACGCCTGAGAAGTGGCTGTACTACTTAAGGGTCGTACGTCTTTTTTATATACCCCTGCTTTAACTCTAGACTTTAAGCGCTGAGCTTTAGGGTATTCTCGATCATAAAAATAACGAAACTGACGTAGTGTTGGGTAATCCTCTTGGGGAATGCGAGGAAAATACTGAGCAAACAAGTCCACAAATCGTCTATAGGCAACGGTGGTCTTTGTACCTTTTTGATTTAACAGGTGCTTTTCTATGGTCAACCTAAAAAGGCGTTCAATCTCGGGCGTTACCTTGGTTCCTTCACCCTTACCATATTCTCTGGCTCGGCCAATCTTTGCTGTTCCTGTCGCTGAACGTCTTTCCCCTGGTGCACCGCTGTTTTTGTAGTCAGGAATTAATGCATTAGGCGTTTGACCACGCTGCCAGTAACGGCGTAACAACTTATAAACTGTAGCCTTAGTAACCTTATGTTCTTGGACCACATGCTCAACGAGTTCGCTTCTGACTTTAGGGTCGAAACGATCCTTACTATTAATAATAGGAAGAATTTTTCGATAATCCTCCTCGCGCTTCTGGAAGCTGACAGAATCTACAGACGGCTCTTCTAAATCAAGATGTACATAAGGGTCATCAGTTCTAACTAAGCGGCCTTCATCTAAATACTGCATTAGCAACAACTCAGCCCTAGCTTGTGGAACTCCTTTATCAGCGCTTATTTGCATCCAGACAACTTGGCCATCCTCTATAGCCAAAATGCGATACGGATCATTATCAAATAGCACAACCTCATTAATTTGCCACATAGCGCAACTCCTCCATATTCACTACTTGGCTAATACAGAGATCTGCACACTTATTTGCCCTGAAAGACTTATAAATATTGAACTTAATAAAACCATTTGCGGTTAAGGCTCGTATCTCACTCAATGTTTTGCCTAACTCCAAATCATAAGCAATATCAACCTGCTTACAGACATTGATAATGTTTTCATCTCCTTTTTCTTGCAGGATATGGGCCAATGGGGATAGTTGTGCTAAAAGCTCCGCAGAAACTTCTTCTGTTTTCACTGAATAAAGCCATTCAATATTTTCTTTTACTACGGGATTTATTTCTTTATCAGTAAAAATGAACCAAGGAATTTGCTTTTGCTGCCAATAGCGACGCTCTAGTTCTAGTTTTTCTAAGGTACGCTCGTCTTGTAAGGCTGCTGCAGGTTTGACTTGAATAGCAAACTGCTCAAAAGGACCATCTTTGCAGTCCACTAAAAAATCAGTAGACATAACCTGATCTACACCACGAATAACAGGATGCTTAATACCACTATCTATTGCAATCTGCCTGGTATCACTAGGTAATAAGGGGAACTGCTCGCGTATATCTAGCACGCTGCTCTCCCACTCAAGACTGAGAAAAACAGCAAGCTCTAAGTCAGATAGCAAATGATGGACTCGTCCCGTCTTATGAGAATAAATACGGTGGGAACGACCTGAAGAAGGAACTTCTTGTACTGTTAGCCATGGAATATAGTCTTTACCATGCCCTTGGCCACGCCCCTCTTTAATACGACGGGCAATTTGCACTTCAGAAAATGAAGAGTTTGCTTTAGCCATAACAAAAGTCCAGTATGCTTTTTCACAGCATAACTGGACTGATTTCAGTTTACAACTATTCTGTCTAGTTTAAGACTTTATTGTCATAGTTTAGATCTATTTTGTTCAGTTTAAGACTTTATTGTCCGCCCACATCTTTTTCATTTCCGGCGACGGCTTATTCCACGGTCACGGATTTCGCCAGGTTGCGCGGCTGATCCACGTCGGTGCCCTTGATGAGGGCAACGTGGTAGGAGAGCAGCTGCAACGGCACGGTATAGACGATCGGCGCGATCATCTCTTCCACGTGGTTCAGGCTCATCACCCGCATGGTCTCGTCGCTCTTGAAGCCGGCATCGGCATCGGCGAACACGTAGAGGATACCGCCACGGGCACGCACCTCTTCCACGTTGGACTTGAGCTTCTCCAGCAGATCGTTGTTCGGCGCCACGACGATGATGGGCATCTCGGCATCGATCAGCGCCAGCGGGCCGTGCTTGAGCTCACCGGCGGCATAGGCCTCGGCGTGGATGTAGGAGATCTCTTTGAGCTTCAGCGCCCCTTCCATGGCGATGGGGTACTGGCTGCCACGGCCTAGGAACAGGCTGTGGTGCTTGTCGGCAAACTCTTCGGCCAGGGCTTCGATATCCTTGGCCAGCGCCAGGCTCTCCTTGATGCGCAGCGGCAGGGCTTGCAGCGCCTTGACCAGCTCGGCCTCGGCGGCGGCACTCAGGTTACCGCGGCAGTGACCGACCGAGGCTACCAGCATCAGCAGACCGGCCAGCTGAGTGGTGAACGCCTTGGTGGAGGCCACCCCGATCTCGGCACCGGCCCGGGTCATAAAGGCCAGATCCGATTCACGCACCAGGGAGGAACCCGGCACGTTGCAGATGGCCAGCGAGCTCATGTAGCCGGACTCCTTGGCCAGTCGCAGGGCGGCCAGAGTGTCGGCGGTCTCGCCGCTCTGGGAGAGGGTCACCAGCAGGCTGTTGGGACGTACCACCGACTTGCGGTAGCGGAATTCGGAGGCGATCTCCACGTCGCAGGAGACGCCGGCGATCTCTTCAAACCAGTAGCGAGCCACCATGCCGGAGTTGTAGGAGGTGCCGCAGGCGACGATCTGGACGTGCTCGACCTTGTCGAAGATGGCGCGGGCGCCGTTGCCGAACGACTCGACCACCACGTGATCCGAACCCAGCCGACCTTCCAGGGTATTGGTGATGGCCTTGGGCTGCTCGTAGATCTCTTTCAGCATGTAGTGACGGTATTCACCCTTGTCACCGGCATCGTGGGAGAGCTCGGACTCCAGCTCCTCGCGCACCACGGCCTCGCCGTGGGTATCGAAGATGTGCACGTCGCGGCGGGTCACTTCGGCCACGTCACCCTCTTCCAGGAAGATGAAGCGACGGGTCACCGGCAGCAGTGCCATCTGGTCGGAGGCGATGAAGTTCTCGCCGATACCGCGACCGATCACCAGCGGGGAGCCGGAGCGGGCCACCACCACGCGGCTGTCGTCACGGCTGTCCATCACGACGGTGCCGTAGGCGCCGCGCAGCTGCTTCACCGCGACCTGCATGGCCGCCAGCAGGTTGGGGGCGGATTTCAGTTCGTGGTGCACCAGGTGGGCGATCACCTCGGTGTCGGTGTCGGAGCTGAACACATAGCCCAGTGCCTTGAGCTCTTCACGCAGCTCTTCGTGGTTTTCGATGATGCCGTTGTGCACCACCACGATATGCTCGGAGACGTGGGGGTGAGCGTTGCGCTCGGACGGCTCGCCATGGGTAGCCCAACGGGTGTGGGCAATGCCGGTCCCACCGTGGACGGACTGCTCTTCCAGCGCCTTGGCCAGCTCGGCCACCTTGCCCAGCCGACGCACCCGCTGCAGCGGCTGGTTGGCGCTGAACACGGCGACACCGGCCGAATCGTAGCCACGGTATTCCAGACGGCGCAGGCCCTCTACCAGGATTTCAGCCACATCACGTTGGGCGACGGCCCCGACGATGCCACACATACACTTCTCCTTGAGACGTAAGACGTTAATTCGGTTGGATAATGGTTTGTTCAGGTCAAACGGCCACGGGGGCGCAAATCAGCTGGATCCCCCTGGCCTGGATCTGTTCTCTGGCCGCACTGGCCAGCCCCTCGTCAGTCACCAGGGTATGGATGCCGGACCAGGGCAGTTCGAGATTGGGGATCTTGCGGCCGATCTTCTCCGACTCCACCATGACGATGACCTCCCGCGACACTTCGGCCATGACCCGGGAGAGGCCCACCAGCTCGTTGAAGGTAGTGGTACCGCGTTCAGGATCGATGCCATCGGCGCCGATGAACAGCTGGTCGAAGTCATAGGAGCGCAGCACCTGCTCCGCCACCTGCCCCTGGAAGGATTCGGAGTGGGGATCCCAGGTGCCACCGGTCATCAGCAGGGTGGGTTCGTTCTCCAGCTCGCGCAGGGCGCCGGCCACGTTGAGGGAGTTGGTCATCACGATGAGGCCGCGCTTGTTGCCCAGCATGGGGATCATGGCGCTGGTGGTGCTGCCGCTGTCGATGATGACGCGATTGTGATCACGGATCCGTTCGGCAGCCGCACGGGCAATCGCCAGCTTTCGTTTCGAAACTTGCTCGGGATTGCTCTCCACCACCATCTCGGAGGGCAGGGGAACGGCACCGCCGTAACGGCGCAGCAGCAGGCCACCGGTCTCCAGCACCGCCAGATCTTTGCGGATGGTCACTTCGGAGGTGGCGAAGTGTTTGGCCAGGGCATCGACGCTCACTTCACCCTGCTCCTGCACCAGGCTCACTATGGTGTGACGGCGCTGCTGAGTATTACGTTTGGTCATCTTTAAGTTTCGATTCGAAAGAATGGCGAAATATTAATACCTTTTTTGAAAAAATCAAACGGCAAATAGGATCCGATTTGGTTCGATGCCAGAATGGGGCAGCTGATTTGCGACGAGGATGCCATGCAAAAACGAACCATCTGGCTGGTGGAAGATGAAGCCAGCATCGCCGACACCCTGATTTACGCGCTGCAAACCGACGGTTTCGAGGTGGAGTGGTTTTCCCTCGGCCAACCGCTGCTGGCGCGACTGGAACAGACGCGCCCCGACTTTCTGATCCTGGATGTGGGGCTGCCGGACATCAGCGGTTTCGAATTGTGCAAACAGGTGCGGGCACTGTGCGATACCCCGCTGATGTTTCTCACCGCCCGCAGCGAGGAGATAGACCGGCTGATCGGACTGGAGATCGGGGCCGACGACTATGTGGCCAAGCCCTTCTCGCCACGGGAGGTGTGCGCCCGGGTACGGGTCATCCTGCGCCGCAGCCAGCCAACCACGCCCCCACCGAGCCAGTTGCTGGCGCTGGACGAGGAGCGGGCCCGCATCAGCTTTCACGGCCAGCCGCTGGCGCTCACCCGTTACGAATACCTGCTGCTCAAGACCCTGATGCAGGCGCCGGGCCGGGTCTACTCCCGCCAGCAGCTGATGGATCTGGTGTGGAGCGGGGCGGAGGAGAGTCTGGATCGCACCGTGGACACCCACATCAAGACCATCCGCGCCAAGCTGCGGGAGCGGGATCCCCACGCCAACCTGATCCTGACCCATCGCGGGCTCGGCTACAGCCTGGAGCTGGCATGAACAGAGGATGGCCTGACACCGGCCGGAGGACGCCATGAGGATCGGGCTGCAACTGCTGTGCGGGCTGGTGCTGATTTTCGCGCTGGCCGCCTGGTTCGTGCTGGAGATCTTCGTCGAGGAGATCAAACCCGGGGTGCGCAGCGCCACCGAAGATACCTTGGTGGACATGGCCCAGATGCTGGCACCGCTGGCGCTGGATGACCTGCAGGAAGGCAAGATGGCGGATGGCCGGCTGGCCAGCGCCTTCGCCCGCCTCAACCAGAGCCCCATCAACGCCCTGATCGACGGCCACCTCAAACAGCAGGCGGAGTACCGCATCTATGTGGTCGATCGCTGGGGCAAGGTGGTGTACGACTCGGACGGGGTGGATCTGGGAAAGGACTACTCGCGCTGGAACGATGTCTATCGCACCCTGCGCGGCGAATACGGCGCCCGCAGCACCCGCAGCGACCCCGACGATCCCGCCAGTTCGGTGATGCACGTGGCCGCACCGCTGCGGGAGGGGGACGATATCCTCGGCTCCCTCACCGTCGCCAAGCCCAACCGTACCCTGCTGCCCATGATAGAGCGCAGCGAACACCAGCTGTTGCAGGGGGCGGCGCTGCTGCTGTTCATCTCGCTGTTGATCGGCGCCCTGCTGGTATGGTGGCTCAACCGCGCCATCGGCAAGCTGGTGCACTACGCCGATGCGGTCAGCCAGGGTCAGCCCGCCAGCCTGCCGCGCCTCTACAGCCCGGAACTGGATCGGCTCGGCCGCTCCCTGGAAACCATGCGTCGCCAGCTGGACGGCAAGGCCTACATCGAAGCCTATGTGCACAGCCTGACCCACGAACTCAAGAGCCCGCTGGCCGCCATTCGCGGGGCAGGGGAGATCCTGGCCGAGGCGCCGCCACCCGAGGTGGCTACCCGTTTTATCGGCAACATCAATCTGGAGACGGCCCGCATGCAGCAGCTGATCGAACGGATGCTGCAGCTGGCCAAACTGGAGTCGGGGCAGGGGCTGGACAGGCAGGCCGTCGAGCCGGCCAGGCTGGGCAGACGGGTACTCGATGCCCGCCAGATCCTGGCCCAGCGCCGTCAGGTGACGCTGGTGGCCGAACTCGGCGAGGCCCAGAAACAGAAGTGGGACTCGCTGCTGGTGGAGCAGGCCCTCGGCAACCTGCTGGACAACGCCCTCGACTTCTCTCCCATCGGCGGCACCCTGGCACTGAGCGGGGCCATGGAGGAGGGAGGCTACTGCTTCCGGGTGCGGGATCAGGGGCCCGGCATTCCGGACTACGCCCTGCCGCGTATCTTCGAGCGCTTCTATTCGCTGCCCAGACCCGACAAGGGCAAGAGCAGCGGCCTCGGGCTCAGCTTCGCCACCGAGGTGGCCCGCCAGCACGGTGGCCGGCTGACCCTCGCCAACCAGCCTGACGGCGGGGTACTGGCCGAGCTCTGGTTACCGGCGGGCTGACACTTCACACTGGCCACATAAAGCGGCGCTATGCTGATGTTTTCCCAGCGAACTCTATGTGCTCAAGGAGACCCCATGTCCCGCCTTCTGTTATCCGGCCTGCTCGGCGCAGGCCTGCTGTTCTCGCTGCCGGCCAGCGCCGCCACCGGCTGCTTTCTCTATGCCGACGGCAACGGCCAGGCCCTCTCCAGCGAAGGGGATTGTTCAAGCCAGCTGCCACCCGCGTCCACCTTCAAGATCCCGCTGGCGCTGATGGGCTACGACAGCGGCTTTCTGGTGGACGAAGAGCACCCGGCACTGCCTTTCAAGCCGGGTTACGACGACTGGCTGCCCGCCTGGCGGGAAACAACCACCCCGCGCCGCTGGGAAACCTACTCGGTGGTCTGGTTCTCCCAGCAGATCACCGAATGGCTGGGGATGGAGCGCTTCCAGCAGTACGTCGACCGTTTTGACTACGGCAACCGGGATCTCTCCGGCAATCCTGGCAAGCACGACGGTCTGACCCAGGCCTGGCTCAGTTCCAGCCTTGCCATCAGTCCACAGGAGCAGGCCCGCTTCCTCGGCAAGATGGTGAGCGGCAAGCTGCCGGTGTCGGCGCAAACCCTGCAGTACACCGCCAACATCCTCAAGGTGAGCGAGAGCGACGGCTGGCAGATCCACGGCAAGACCGGCATGGGCTACCCGAAGAAGCTGGATGGCAGCCTCAACCGGGAGCAGCAGATCGGCTGGTTCGTCGGCTGGGCCAGCAAGCCGGGCAAACAGCTCATCTTCGTCCATACCGTGGTGCAGAAACCCGGCAAACAGTTCGCCTCGCTCAAGGCCAAGGAAGAGGTGCTGGCCGCCCTGCCGGCCAAACTGAAAACCCTGTGATACCCAGACCGGCGCCAGGCGCCGGTTTTTTTATCCCCCTTCACCCCCGCTTCACACAGCCCCATCTCCCCTTCACCCACGACCGTCACACTCGGCGCCATCAACAAGGAGACGTGTCATGGTCAAACAGATATTCAGCCACAAGATCTTTCTGCTGCTGTTGCTCAGCCTGCTGCTGATGGTGCCGGTGCAATCCATCATGGAGCTGAACCGGGAGCGCCAGGCCTATCGCAACCAGGCCATCCACAGCATCATGGCCAGCAGCAGCGGCCCGCAGCGACTGCTGGGGCCAGTCGTGGTGCAGCCTTATACCCGCACAGTCACGGTGGAGCAGGATGGCAAGCGCTTCGAGCGCAAACTGCAGCTCTACCGCTACCTGCTGCCAGAACAGCTGGATGTGCAGGCCAGCATGGAGGTGACCCCGCGCAAGCTCGGTATCTACCAGGCCCAGGTCTATCACACCCGGCTCTCCCTCTCCGGGCGACTGCCTGCCGAACTGAACGGTAAGACCCTGATCAGCGGCGAACCGGATCTGACCGTCGATGGCGCCGATCCCGCCCTGGTGGCGGGCAAACCCTATCTGAGCCTGGTGCTGTCCGATGCCCGCGGCATCAACCGGGTGCCTGAGCTGCAACTGGGGGAACAACGCATCCCGTTTGCTCCCGGCGCCCTGCTGGGTGACGGGCTGGCCGGTATCCATGCACCGCTTGCCACCCTGCCGGGAGCAGACGGCGCCTTTCACATCGAGCTGGATCTGCAGGGGATGAACCAGCTGGAAGTGGTGCCGCTCGGCCAGGACAGCAGGCTCAACCTCGCCAGCAACTGGCCCCACCCCAACTTCATCGGTGACTTTCTGCCGGGCAGCCGCACCCTTACCAGCAGTGGTTTCGAGGCCAGCTGGCAGAGCAGCTGGTTTGCCACCGACATGGAGAGCCGTTTCAACCGGATGATGAAGGGTGCCAGCGGCGATCTGCCTGCCTTCAGCGTCAGCCTGGTGCAGCCGGTGGATCACTACCAGCAGAACGAGCGGGCCGCCAAGTATGCGCTGCTGTTCATCGGCCTCACCTTCCTCAGCTTCTTCATGTTCGAGCTGCTCAAGGGGCTGCGGGTGCACCCGATCCAGTACGCGCTGGTGGGCATGGGGCTGGCCATCTTCTATCTGGTGCTGCTGGCCCTGACCGAACACCTCGGCTTTGCCTGGGCCTATCTGATTGCCACCCTGGCCAGCGTGGCCCTCAACGGCTTCTACCTCAGCCATGTGCTGGGCGGCCCCAGACAGGGGCTCGGCTTCGCGGCCCTGCTCGGGCTGGTCTACGCCATCCTGTTCGGTTTGCTGCAGGCCGAGGAGATAGCTCTGCTGCTCGGCGCCCTGCTGCTGTTCGCCATCCTGACGCTGGTCATGGTGCTGACCCGCAAGCTGGACTGGTATCGGGTGATGGGCAGCCAGTCTGAGACCTCAGCCAGGTAAGACACGACGGCCACCATGGAGAGCCTGCTCCATGCCTGTCGGCTCAGCCTTCCGTCAAAGCCTGACTAACGTGACATAAGCCCCAGTTGGTTCTTTTTAAAATCCCTCGAACCGACTGGGTCTTTACCGGAGAATTACTTAGCATGTACTCAATACCCCACACGCATAGGCAACAAGATGAAGATGCATCAGGGCAGGCTCCTGCTCTACTCGGGTTTGCTATGGGCTCACGGCGCTCTGGCAGGCACGCTCACCCTGAATCCGGAGCCGGTCAATGACCTGCTGAACAACCCGGGAGTCGGGCTCGAGGAGTTCCACGACAGCTGGGGCCAGACCCTGTCCCTGGAGCAGCACCCCACCACCACGGTCGACTACTTTCGTTTCTACTGGAGCGAGCTGGAGCCCGCAGAGGGCCAATACAACTTTGCCCTGATCGATGCCGCGATCGCGCAGGCACAGCACGAGACGCCCAGGCAGATGGTGGCACTCAGGGTCATGACGCTGGATGAACCCTTCTCGGGCAGCAAGATCCCGGGCTGGCTCATCGACAAGGGGATCCGGGGGGAGTGGGTCAATGATCACCAGACCTTCGTGCCCGACTATGGCGACCCCCTGTTCATCGAACGGAGCAAGCGGCTGTTTCAGGCGCTGGGGGCTCGTTACGATGGCAACCCGGCCCTGAGTCATATCGACATCGGCATGATAGGTTCATGGGGCGAATGGCACATGAGCAATTTCCCGGGCCCGACGCTGGAGCAACGCTACTCCAGCGCCCTGCTCAAGCAGTATGTGGATCTGCAGATGGCGGCCTTTGCCAAGACCCCCAGGCTGATGCTGATCAATCACCTTCCCATGTTCGAATACGCGGTGGGCAAAGGCGCCGGCTGGCGAGCGGACTGCCTTGGCGACTGGCATCACTTCTCCCAAAGCTGGAGCCACATGCGTGATGCCTACCCCGAGCGGCTGGCCAGTGCCCGGGCCCATGTCCCCGGTTTTGACACCAGCTGGCAGCGGGCACCGGTCAGTTTCGAGGTGTGCGGCAAGCTAAGCGAGTGGCCAAACCAGCAGCAATACAGCCAGGAGGATGTGCAGGCGACGTTTGACTGGGCACTGGCCCAGCACGTCTCCACCATCAACCTGAAATCGGATCCGGTCCCGGCCCAGTACCGAGCCATAGTCGACAATGCACTGCGCAAGATGGGCTATCGCATCGTCCTGGATCAGCTGGTGCTGAAGGGACCGCTACAGCCGGGAACAACCCTGACCCTGAATGGCAACTGGCACAACGAGGGGGTGGCGCCGGCCTACCAGAACTGGCCACTGGCCTACCGACTGGTCAATGACGAGGGCCAGGTCGGCGCCATGCTGGTGACGCGCAACGACATGACGCGCTGGATCCCGGGCCACGGCTTCACCACGCTGGACAGTCTGACACTGCCAGGCAGGATAGCTGCTGGCCGCTACTATCTGGAGCTGGCCTTCATCGGCCGAGACAAGCAACCCGCCTTGCAGCTGGGGATCGCCGGGCGAGAGGATAACGGCTGGTATCGGCTGACCGAGCTCGACATCCAGTGAACAAGCAGGCTCCCTCGGGAGCCTGTTTCATCACGACAGACTCTGCTTGAACAGGTCCCATATCCCGAACGAGAAGTCCTTGAAGATGTCGATGCCAAGGGCGGACTTGATGAGATAGAGCAGCAACACTGTGCCGCAGAGCCCAGTCAGCAGCAACAGGGTGGTCAGCAGCACCTTGAGCTGAAAGCGCAGACCACTCTCTCGCTGCGAGCGGCGACGATCCCTGCCCACCAGCACCACCAGATAGCAGCGCCAGTTGCCGAGCCCGAACGCGCTGTTGACGTTGATGGCATGAGACTTGCCGTTGCTCATCACCCGCAACGCCTGCTCGATCCCGCAGCGCTGGGTCTCGCTCAGGCTCTGGGCCACCTCGGGCGCCAGGGCCCGGTAGAAGCGATCCATGACGCCATGTCGTTCCTGCTGCTTATTCACCTTTGGCTCCTTCTGCCTTAGCCAGCGCCTTGCGATACACCGCCATGGTCTGACCGGCAATCCGCGGCCAATCATACAGCCTGAGATACTCGCTGTAGTCCACCGGTCCCAGCGTCAGCCGTGCCCGCAGCCGTTGCGCCAGCGCCGCCACATCGCCGGTGGAGAAATAGGCTGATGCCGGCAGTTTGACCGCCAGGTTGGCCGGAATGTCGCTCACCACCACCGGCAGGGAGAAGGACATGGCCTCCAGCAGGGCAATGGGCAAGCCCTCATGGTAGGAGGGCATGACAAACAGGGCGGCCTGGGAGAAGACGCTCACCAGCGCATTTCCGCTGAGAAAACCGGTTCTGATCACCCCCGGGGTCTCGTCTGCCAGCACCTTCAGGCGTTCGCTGTAAGGGGTCGGGTGATCGGCATCACCCACCAGCACCAGCACCAGCTCGGTATCCAGCTGGCGATAGGCGGCAATGAGATCGTGCAACCCCTTCTCTTCCACAAAGCGGCCAACCGCCACCAGATAGCCGCCGGGCGCCAGTCCGAAATGACCAAGGGTCATGCCGATCGCCTCCGGGCCCGGCAGCTCGGCCGGCCTCACCCCGTTGTAGATCAGATGGGCATCCTGGCGATCGTATTCGCGGCGGATCGCGTCGTTGATCACTTCCGAGATGACGATCACCTCGTTGGCATAACGCACCGCCCAGCGTTCGCCGAGCCGCAACACCCACTTGGCCAGTCGCCCCCACTTCTGCCGGTCATAATCCGGACCATGGTGGGTGAACACCACCTTCTTGCCGAGCAGCCGTAGCAGCGGCACGACCAGGCCGGGGCCGATGGCGTGAACATGCACCAGATCGCAGGGCTGACTGCGGCAGTAAAAGGCCGCGAGCAGAGAGTGAAGGATGGCCTCCAGCGATCGCCTCCTGGGGGCAGGCAATGCCTTGAGCGCCACACCTTCAAATTCCCCCTTGTCGTATTCCACATAGGGGGCACGCGCCAGCACGGTCGCGGCCAGCCCGAACTGGCGATGCAGTTCGGGGTAGAGTGCCTGGCAATGGGTCTCGACCCCACCCAGCACATGGGGTATGCCTCGGGTACCGAGTACGGTCACACTAGTCTGCTTCATGGTCTTCTCGAATGATTCTGGCGGGGTTGCCTGCGGCCACGGCCCGGGCCGGCACGGCGCGGGTAACGACGGCGCCCGCTCCAACTCTGGCATGGTCGCCTATGGTGATGGCACCGATGACGATGACGCCGGTGCCAAACTCGACCCCGTCGCCGATGACGGGGGAACCTGCCTGGCCGCTGTGTCGATCCGGCTTGTTGCCCAGGGTGCAGTTGTGACGCAGGGTACAGTCACGCCCCATGCGTACCGCGTCGTTGATGACGATATTCTGGGGATGATAGAGCCGCAGACCCCAGTCGATCCTGGCTCTGGGGGAGATATCCAGCCCGCACACCAGCTTGAATCCCTTGAGCAACAGCAGGCTCGGCAGGTAGGCCAGGTTGCGGTCCTGATAGTAGCTCTGCCCCAGGCGGTAACTGAGCAGAAACAGCCGGGCCGTCTTGCTCGGATTGAGGGCCAGTTCGGCCCTCAGCTCATGCCAGAAGCCCATGTTATTGCCCCTCCAGCAATGACTGATAGAGCGCCAGCAGGGCGTTTTGATGGCTGGCGAGGGAGTAGTGCGCGATCAACCGCTGGCGAGCCGATTGTCCCATCTGCACCGTCAGCGCCGGATCGGCCGTCAGCCGATCCATGCAGTGGGCCAGCGCATCGGCATTGCCGGGCTCGAACAGCAAGCCATCCTGGCCATCGCGGATCTGCTCCGGAATGCCGCCAATGCGAGCGCCGATCACCGGTTTGCCATAGGCCATGGCCTCCAGCACCGACATGGAGCAGTTCTCGTACCATTCCGATGGCACCACCACGGCCCTGGCGTGGCGCAGCAGATCGAGCAAGGCCTCCCCCTGCTTGAATCCCAACAGCTCGGCATCGGGGTAATGGCTCCTGAGGTGTTCGAACAGGGGCCCATCACCGACGATCTTGAGCCCGGCCCTGTGCTGCAGCTGCTGGTGGGCACGTGTCAGGGTCTCGACCCCCTTCTCCGTCATCAATCGACCGAGGAACAGGAAGTAGCCCTGATCCTCCCCACTCTCGCGGCTCTGTTCCACATCGACACCATTGAGGATCACTTCGATGCGAGCCCGGGGTAGCCGAGTGCGGATCATCTGCCCCATGAAGGCGCTCGGCGCGACGAAAGCATCGACACACTCATAGTTGCCGCGCCACTGCTGCCAGGCCGCCTCGGCGGAGAGCAGCAGGCTCTTGCCCCAGGATCCCTCCTGCCACTGGTGGCGAAACAGCTTGAGCCAGGAACCCTCGATCCGCTTGAGATCGAAGGCTGCCCCCTTCACCAGCATGCTGTAGTTTGGGCAGGCCACCTTGTAGTCGTGAGCCGTCAGCACAGTCTTGCAGCCAAGTTCTTTGGCCACCCGTATGATGCTCGGGGTGAGCTGATGGTAGATATTGTGAAAGTGGACTATGTCGGGCCGCTCGGCCCGGATCAGGGCGGCCAGCCGTTCACAGGCTTCCTGGTGGTGAATGAAGCGAGCGGCAATCTTCAATCGATCCAGCAACCCGTGGCGATCGTGATAGTCGACCTTGGTCGGGAAATAGTCGCTCTGGCACGAGGGCAGGTTGTCCGGGTGCTGCATGGCAAACTCGATCACCTGGTGACCCGCCTGACGCACCATCTCCCGCTCCTGAAAGAAAACCGTCTCGGCACCGCCCTTCATGAAAAAAAACTTGTTGGCAAACAAAACCTTCACTGTGATTACTCCTGAATGAGGCGATGGGCGGGGGCCTGGCGGGGAGGCTGCTGGGGCAGCAGCAGGCCACGCCCCAGCCCGGCCGCATAGATGGAGAGATTCATGACGCTGCGCAGGGCATCGCCGAGGGAGCGGTTCCTGGCGGTCTTGAGCGTGATAAAACCGAGCAGGGGGAGCAGCGCAAGCAGGGGCAGCCAGCCAGACGCACCACCACCCCAGCACAGCAGGCTGATCAGCAGCACAAGCAGATAGAGCCCGAACAGCAGTTCGGAGCGGATCACGGTCAACGCCTCACGCCAATAGGGCTGGCGCCAGGCCGAGCGCACCAGCTCGCCACTGGCAAACAGATAGCCCATGCGCCAGCGATACCGGATAAGCGCCAGGGAGTCCAGGGTGTGGGATCGGTGAAAGAAGAAGGACACATTCAGCCGTTCCAGGCGGTAACCCGCCTGACGCAGCCGGATGCCGAGCTCGGCCTCTTCGTAACCATGCAGATTGCGATTGGTAAGATAGCCGATCTGCTCGATGGCGCAGCGCCGGAACAGGCCGCCACCGCACAACCAGCGGGAGGGGCCGAGCGGATAGATCTTGTGGATGCGCTGCTTGCGTGACTTGAACTCGTAGCTTTGGGCCTCATCCATCTCGGCTCGCCCCGCCACCCCGCCACAGTCGGCATGTGCCTGCAGGTAGGCGATGGCCGCCGGCGTGAATTCAGGTTCCAGCGCCATGTCACCATCGAGTAGCAGCAGATACTCCCCCTCGCTGAAGAGATAACCCAGCTGGGGTCCCACCCCGCAGCAGCGATCGGCCGGGTTCGTCAGGCTGACCACAGTCACCCCCAACCCGCAGGCAATGGTCTGGGTCGCATCGGTCGACAGGCTGTCCGCCACTATGATCTTGTGGGGATAATCGCCGAGAGCAGCCCGAATACTGCCTATGGTGCCGGCAATCCTTGCCGCCTCGTTATAGGTCTTGATGATGACGGAAATGAATGGCTGTGGCTTCATGATGCCTCACTTGAACAGCTGGCCTGCCGGACCGATGAACGGATCACCAGGGCAGACCCCAACACGAAATAGAAGATGAACTGCAGCACGGGGATCAGCATCAGCAGCTGGCTGTAGGGCAAGCTGAGCAGGCAGCCGATGCCAAAGGCGATGAAGGCAGGCTGGTAGCTGAGCAGCCGCACATCCGCCTTGCTCAGGCGGTCCCGAACGAACAGGGGGCGGGGACGACAACACCAGAGCAGCAACCCCACCAGACCGATGAACAGCGCAGCCCCCACCAAGCCGATTTCCCACAGCAAGACGCTGAGCGAGGTGGAGTCCAGCAGCACGTTGAACAGGGGGTTGAGAAACCCCGGCATGGTGCTGCCGTGATTGGTGGTGTTGAGACCATAGCCAAACAGCAGATTGCTCAGGCCATGGTGATCGCCGTTGCTGGCCCAGAAGAAGAGGGTGGTGACCCGCCCCAGCTCACCGGTTTCCGGATTGATATGGTTGGGATCGAACACATAACCGAGGGAGTCGATGAACAGATCGAGCGGCCCCTGCGGCTCAGCCCCCTCGAATGCCGACGAATAGGATGCCGACAGCAGGAGCATGGCGATGACAACCAGCCCCCCCATGGCCAGAACAATGAGCAACAGCCGCTTGATGTCATAATTCTGCATGCCCCTGACATAGCTGGGCGAAAGCCAGACCCAGGCCAGCAGCAATGGCGACAGCAGGATGATGAACTTCACCTCCCCCAGCACGCAGATAGCGAAAGCCAGCAGAATGTGGAGCACGACCGAGCGCAGGGAGAGGAGGCCGTGGCGAAATTCGGAGAGCTTGACCAGCATCACCAGCAGGCAGAAAAAGCCGAGCGCCCCCGTATTGCCGCCCCCCATGGGATCGCCACCGAAGGTGCCGACCACCGAATCCCACTTCTCAAACTCGCCGTGCAGGGCAACCCGTTGCGGCACTATGACCAGCACCTGGAACAGCACCACTGGCAGTTGCAGATAGAAGACCCAGTCCACCAGCCGCATGATGCGATATATCTGCGACTCGCGACAGAAACCGAGCAACAGGCAGGGCAGCAGCAGAGAGAGCGCCAGCTCGTTCTTGAAGCCAATGAGGGTGACCATGGCCCCTTGTTGCAGCAGGGTACCGAGCAGAGCCAGCAGCAGCAGCCCGCAATAAAGCGACAGCAGCACTTTCTCCTGATAATCCAGCCGCAGCGGGCCATAGCGAGTCTGCAGCGGCAGCAGCAACAGGGTGGTGATCGCCAGCAGGAATGGCAGCCAGAGGAAGGCGGTAATGCCGGTGGCATACTGCGCCAGGCCGCAAATGACCAGCGACAGCAGCAGGTTGGCCTGCATGATGAGCGCGCTGTTCACGAGGCCGGCTCCATTCGCCCTTGCAACTCGGCAGCCCGGCGGTTTACCCGCCGATAAACGAAGCCATAGCGCAGCGCCGTCAGCAGGGAGAACACCAGCACACAGAGGCCATAATCCTGTTGCAGCCAGGGCAGCAGCACGAAGGCGATCAACACCACCAGCAGTTGTTCAAGCTGGATCCGCAGGAAGTAGCCAGGCGAGCCAAACACCAGCTCGATCACGGTCAACGGGCAGACCGCCACGGCGGTGAACACATAGGGCAGCATGTAACGGGAGGTGTCGATGGAGGCGATCCACTCCTCATTGAAGCACCAGCGCATCACCAGCGGATAGCAGATGAGAATGCCCAGCGTTGCCGCACTGCCCATCGCCAGCAGAAGGAGTTTCACCTTGCGAAACTCCTGTCCGTTGAAACGGTGCTGGCGAAAATCGTCCGACCATCGGGAGAAGATGGCATGACGTATGGCGTTACCGACTATGATCACGGGCGCCAGACAGAAGCGGTTGACCACCGCAAAATAGCCGGCCACCAGCGGTGAAAACCAGAAGTTGATGAGCAGGGTCGGCAGGTTGGCCGTGACCATGGCCAGCACCTCGGCGCTGCCCACCCCGGCCAGATGGGCCCGGTGCCGGGAAAAGAAACGCACCAGCTGGCGCGGGGTCAGCGCGGCCCGCCATATATTGCGCCAGTCAAAGGCGCTCCCGAGCCAGCCGCCGATCACCAGCAGCAACAACAGCGCCCATGCCTGATAGAAGCGGCTCATGTCTGGCGCCAACAACAGACTGAGCAATACCACGGCAGAGGCACAGATCCGCTGCAAGCCGAGGCGCTGGTAATGACCCGCCCGCAGCGCCAGGTTCTCGGCTATCAGGATCAGTCCGTGCGTCACCGTCAGCAGATAAAGGGGCCACAGCGGCAGCGCAAAAAAGCAGACTATCCCCAGCACATAGGGGATGGGGATCAAGCAGACCTGCAGCAGCGTGAACATCAGGTTGGCAGGCAGTTCGGCCTCGTCCAGCTTGGGAATGAGCAGTTGGGAGGCAAAGGTGGCGATCTGGGCCCCAATCAGCACCACGCTGTAACTCAGGGCATAGAGGCCCACCGCAGCCATGTCGAACTTGTGGGAGAGATACCAGACCGACAGGGCGCCGATCAGCTGGGAAAGCACGGAAGCGCCGCCTATGGTTGTGATGCTGCGCAGCAGTTTCATAATGCTCCCTGGCTGGGGGCACCACAGAGCCTCAGATTCTCGCCCCCTTCCAGCTGGCGCTCGGCCACTTGGGTCAGCACGGCCCCCAGAACGGGCACCCGGGTCGTCTTGAGTTGTTCCAACGCTGTCAGCACGCGCCCGGCGGGCAGTGCCCCGGACTGGATCACATGAATGGCCCCATCCAGCGGTTGCCCCAGCAGCAGGGCATCCTTGCCCAGCTCCAGCGCCGGCGTATCCACTATGATGCGATCAAACTGATACGTCAGGGTGACCAACAGTTCGGCCCAGAGCGGGGAACCCAGCAGCGCCAATGGCGACATGACCAGACGCCCCACCGGCAGCAGGGTCAGCCCTTCTTTTTGTACCAGACAATCGGCAAGTTCGGCCTCAGCCGCGAGCAACTCTGCCAATCCGGGTTTGGCTGACGGGCCAACTAACTGGCGGCTGAGGGTGCCGCGTCGCAGATCGCCGTCCACCAGCAGCACCCGCTCATGGCGGGCAAAGCTGGCAGCACACAGGGCCGCCAGGGTGGACTTGCCTTCCCCTTCGCGGGTGGAGGTGATCATGATGCGCTGCAGCGGGTTCGATTCCAGCCGCAGGATGGCGTAGAGATCATCCGCACAGGCCCCCACCCTGGGGTTGACCGACCCGGCCCGCAACAGCACGGATTGCTCCTGTAGGGCCGCCAGCCGCGGGATCTCGCCAAGCACCCGCACTCCGAGCTGCGGGACAAGCTGGCTCAAACGGTCCAGGGTATTGCGCAAGGCACCGGCGGAGATCACCACCAGCACGGCCACCATGCCGGCCATGATCAACACCATCAGCAGGAACAGCAGCTTGTTCGGCTTGGAGGGCAGCAACGGGACGGAAGCATCGTCATAGAGGATGGCACTCGGCTCGTGCAACTGGGCATTGAGCCGGGTCTCCTCCTGGCGACGGAACAGCTCGTTGTAGAGCTGGCGGGTCTTGTCGATGTTGTTCTTCAGGTTGTTGTAGTCATCCTTCTTGACCGCCAGCGAGGCAAATTCCCGCTTCTTCTCTTCCAGTTGCTGCAGGTACTGCTGCTCCTTGTGCAGGGCACTCTGGTAACGTTCCTGGATCCCTCTGGCTATCTCGCGCAGCAGCCGGTCGGACTGGGTGTTGAGCGCCGTGATGCGGGCTTGCGCCTGCAGAATGCGTTCATGCCTGGGGCCATAGCGCTTGGAGAGTTCAGAGAGCGCCTGCTGCGCCTTGATGAGCGCGATACGCAGATCCTGCATCTGGGGGTGGTTGGATACTTCAGGCAAGGAGGCAAGCGTCGCCGGATCGCACCCGCCATAACCCTGGATACTCTGATATTCGGCCTGGGCGGCCAACCGCCGCTCCCGCGCATCCGCATGCTTGTTGGTGATGATGCCAAGCTCTTCGGTCTGCAGACCATCGACCCCGCGAAAGGTCAGCAAGTCGTGGCTCGCCAGAAAATCGCCGAGCCGCTGCTCCTGGCGGTTCAAACTGGCCTTGACCTCCTCCAGCCGGGTCTGATTCCATTTGGACGCCATGGTGTTGGCATCGACCCGCTCCTCCACGCTGAGGGCGATATGGGTCTTGGCCACCTCGTTGGCCACCCTGGCGGCCAGCTCGGCGGAACGGGATTCGAAACCTATGCTGACCAGCTGGGTATCGCGCACCGGCGAGACGGTCAGGTGCTTGGCCAGGTAATCGAGCGCATGCTGGTGACGCGCCGATTCACTCTCGATCTGGGGCTCCCGCACCAACCCCTTCAGCCGGGCCCACCAGCCATCCGGGTCAGGCTGACCATTGAACTCGGGCTCATCGGCCAGCCCCAGACTGGTCACCACCTTGTCCGCCACCCGACGCGACTTGAGCAGCTCGAACTGGGTGTTGTAGTACTCGCGCCGGCTGGTGTCGACCCGATAGATGGGCTCGACGGGGGAGGCGCTGTCGGTGTCGGCTTTCAGCAGCAGTGCCGCACTGGCCTGATAATAGGGCGGCATGACCAGGATGAAGGGCGCCGCCGCCAGTGTCATCAGCAGGGCAAACAGCACTACCTTCCACCAATTGGCCTTCAAGGCACGCCAGGGCGCGCTGAAATCGATGCGACTCTCGAGCGCACGGCCATTTTCAACCAACAATGAAGACATGAATGGAGTCCTGATTCAGAAGAAGCTTTGTTCTATGGTGATGATGTCGCCGGGATTGAGCCGCTGCTGCAGACTCACCTCTTCCAGCAACCTGTCGTCGCCGTTGAGGCGCAAGCTGATGTCACGCCGAGCCGCCCGATCGGTGAATCCTCCCGCCAGTGCCACCGCCTTCTCCACCGTCAACCCGGGCTGATATTCATAGCCACCAGGCTGCGCCACCTCGCCCGCAACGAACACCTGACGGAAGGTGGTCACATTCACCGTCACCATGGGGTCGCGCAATACCCCTTGCTTGAGGCCATGCGCCAGGAAATCCGCGACCTCCGCCGTGGTACGCCCCATCAGCAGCACCTGCCCCAGGTAGGGATAATTGGCATGGCCGCTGGTATCGATCCTGAACTTCATCGACAGGTCAGGCTCGCCATAGACCCGGATCTCCACCTCGTCTCCCGCAGCCAGACGATAGACCTGCTGGGTATTCAAGGGGTCTTGACCGGCCCAGCCTGACAGGCTGAACAAGCAGCCAAGCAGAAGCACCATCACGCTTTTGTTCATGTTAAATGGCTACCTTGAGTGAAAGAGAAAGCTGTTGTTTGTCATAACCTAGCGCCCGCCCGTAGCAGGCTGACCCAGAGCCACTGCCGATCTCGATGGGTTGTCCACTGAAACTGGACGTGGCATCGGCCAGCTGATAGCTCAACCCCAGGTTGATGGAGGGGCGTAGGTCATAGCTGAGCCCCATGCCCCAGCGGTGGATCTCATCCTGACGGTGGCGATGGTCTTGACCACAGACAACCGACTGGTGATAGTCATCGCGGATATCCTGGTAAGAGAGCGTGGTCGCCACCTTGGCTGACCAGTAGTGCTGCCACTCGGCGCCATATTGCTGGCTGCTGACATAGCCGCCGTCACCGCCCGGATCACGAATGGTGCGGCTGGAGATCAGCGCGAAGTTGCTGTAGTCGAGTGGTTGCCATCCCAGACGCAGATCCCAGTTCAGTCCTCTGAAGCTCTCCGCCTGCGGATCGTTGATGAAACGCTTGTAGATCCCGCCGATATTGGCATCGATCCGGGTCTTGCCGGTCAGCTGGCTCATCACCCCGGTGATGAGAAAAAACTCGTCAGAGTCCTTGTTCGGGTTGGCAGGGTAGCGCCGCAGGTTGGCCTGCAGGGTGTAGCGAAAACGGCTGACATGGCTGACCTGATCGAACAGCTCGGCGATGGCCGTGTTCTCCTGCCACTCCTGCTCGGTCACGTAGCGCTCAAACCCATTCAGATAATGGTGCTTGTCTGCATAGCGCATCACCTTGCGGGACCAGGCCAGCTCCAGCTTGCCTCTGGCCTCGGGGGCGCCATAACTGTAACGCCCACCCAGCTCGGTGCGCCTGAAGCGCAACGGCTCGGCGATGTTGAACCAGCCAAACGTGGCATCCCCCTCGTCGCCCTGCAGCAGAAAGCCTTCGGTAAGGCCCTCGCCACGCGCCTCGTGGCCCAACCGATACTGGTACATCAGCTGAAAGGCGTTGCGCAGGGAGAAACGCCAGCTGCCATCGAGCTGAAGTTGATGATCCGCATAGTCATCGGCCCGACTGCCGTCATAACGGCGATAGTCGCCCTGGTAGCTCAGCTGATAACGATCCAGACCCCGCTCGCCCACCATCCGGAATTCCGGGGCGATCCCGATGAAATCGGAATCGATCGCCTGATGACTTTCACGCTGCCACAGCAGGTTGCTGTCATGACCATGACGGCTCGCCACCTCGGTCTGGATCGCCAGGCCAAGCGGCCCCTGATGCGATACGGGAGTGACGTCGGCACGGACTGAAAGAGAAGGGGAGAGCAGCAGTCCGGCGCAAACCAGGCTAGTAAGCCGATGCACCAGTGAACCCCTTGAACACGGTCAGGAAAATGATCTTGAGATCCAGTCCGAGCGACCAGTACTGGATGTACTTGAGATCGAACTTTATCCGCATTTCCATCTTGTCGAGGGTATCGGTTTCGCCACGACATCCGCTTATCTGAGCCAGGCCTGTGATACCAGGCTTGACCTTGTGTCGGAGCATGTAGCGATCCACCAAAGTGCGATATTGTTCGTTGTGAGCAACCGCATGGGGACGGGGACCGACAATGGACATGGAGCCCTGGATCACATTGAAAAACTGCGGCAATTCATCCAGTGAGGTGCGACGGAGAAAGGCACCGAAACGGGTGACTCTGCGATCCCCCCTGGTGGCCTGGGTCACCACGGCATCATTCTCCATGACCCGCATGGATCGAAATTTCCATACCCGAATCCGCTTGCCGCCCAGGCCGTAGCGATCCTGCTTGAACAGGGCGGGTCCCGGGGAGGAGAGACGAACCCCCAACGCCACCAGTACCATGACGGGGGAGATGAGCAGCAGAATGAGCGAACCCAGCACCAGATCCTCGATCCGCTTGAGCAAGGCCGAGCCTCCCTCGAAGGGGGAATCGAACACGCTGAAGGTATAGATGTCGCCCACCCGTTTTATTTGGGAAACAGTCAGGCTGTACTCATAGAAATCGGGTACCAGATAGGTGTCGACCGTGGTATCCGACAGCTCGTACAGATAGTGATTGATGCGATCCCTGGCCGTCAGTGGCAGGGCCAGATAGACCTCATCCACCAACCCCTGACGCGCCAACGCCAGCAGTTTGTCCACTTCACCCAGCACAGGACTGCGGGTCGGGTAACCAAAGCGATCCTCACTGCGGGCGTCAAAGAAACCCAGCATCTGGATATCATTGGTCTGGCTTTCCCACAGGGACTTCTCGATGGCGAGACCTGTCGGGGTGACACCGATGATGGCTACGCGCCGGCCATGAGACGGGGTACTGAAGCAGAGGGTTACCAGCCGGTACAACAGTCGATAGCAGGCAGAAGAGAGGCAGGCCAGAGACAGCCAGAGCAGACCTATGTTCAGCGTAAATGCGTGATGAGGCTGGAAGAGAGGAACGAAACAGATAAGAAGATAAAGCAGAGAACCAGTCAGCACCCAGGTGCTGAACAGGCGCAGCAGAGACTGCGCCAGATGATTGCGAACCTGACTACGGTAGAGCCCTGTGTTCTGGGAAACCAGAAAAAAGACCACCATGCCCAGCGTAGCCAGGGACATCTCGTCCAATCCATGAAGCAAACCATAATGCCGGGACAGCAACAGCATGGAGATAAATATTCCCACCAGATCGACAAAGCGGGAAAACAGGCTGTGGCTTGCATCTGCAAGCCGGATGATTCGTTTGTTCATGGATGGCCTTCATACTGATATCACCTATCAGTTTTCTTGACCGGACGAGCCCAATTGCGGATGTGGCGTTGGGGTACCCGGGTAATCACGAGTTCATGCTCACCCACATCCTTGGTAATAGTAGAGCCCGCACCTAGGGTTGCTCCCTTGCCGATGCGAACTGGCGCTACTAATTGAGTATCGGAACCGACGAACACATCGTCCTCGATGATGGTCTGGAACTTGTTGACCCCGTCGTAGTTGCAAGTGATGGTGCCGGCCCCGATATTCACCTTGGCGCCGATCTCTGCATCCCCCAGATAGGTAAGATGACCACACTTGGAACCGACCCCGAGACGGGATTTTTTCATCTCGACGAAGTTGCCAACGTGCGCATCCTGCTCCAGCACGGCGCCAGGACGCAAGCGGGCAAATGGGCCGACCGAACACAGATCTGCCACCTGAGCCCCCTCGATGACGGAGTAAGGTTTCACCTCGGTGTGATCGCCGATCACGCAATCCTTCAGCACGCAACCGGCTCCGATGCGTACATGGTTGCCCAGCACCACCTTGCCCTCAATGATGACATTTGCATCAATAAGAACTTCCTCACCAATATCCAAAACTCCTCGTAAATCAAAGCGTAGGGGGTCGATCAGAGTGACACCGGCAATCATCAGCCGCTCGGCCTGCATCTGCTGATAACTGCGCTCCAACTGAGCCAGCTGAACCCGATTATTGGCCCCTTCCACTTCCATGGCATGGTCCGGATGCACGGCAGCAATCGGGCAATTATCCCCGTGTGCCATGGCGATCACGTCGGTCAGATAGAACTCGCCCTGGGCATTCTTGTTGTCCAGACGTGACAACCATTGACGCAACTGGCCACCGTTGGCCACCAGCACGCCGGTGTTCACTTCGCGGATGGCCAGCTGCTCGGCATTGGCATCCTTCTGCTCGACGATGCCGACCACCTGGCCGTTACTGCGCACGATGCGGCCATAGCCGGTCGGGTTGTCCAGCACCACGGTCAACAGTGCCATGCCGTCGGCGGCCTTGGCGGCCAGCAGCCGCTGCAGGGTTTCCGGCTGGATCAGCGGGGTATCGCCGTACAGCACCAGCACGTCGTCTTCGTCCTGCCAGAACGGGATGGCCTGGGCGACGGCGTGGCCGGTCCCCAGTTGCTGGGCCTGCAGCACCCAGTTCAGGTCGGATGCCTGGATCCGCTCCTTCAGCAGTTCGGCACCGTGGCCATACACCAGATGCAACTGCTCGGCACCGACCTTGCGGGCAGTCTCGATCACATGGGAAACCATCGGCTTGTTGGCGACCGGGTGCAGCACCTTGGGCAGGGAGGAGCGCATACGGGTACCTTTACCCGCCGCCAGGATCACGACGTTGAGAGACATAATTCGACCTTTGGAACATGAAGAAATACTCGGCGGAGTCTATCCAACGAGTAAAAAAAAAGCGACCCGCAGGTCGCTTTTTACCTCACCGTTATTAACGGTAATTCTTTTTGACGATATCGATGACCCGCAATTGAGCCATCGCCTTGGCCAGCTCGGTAGCGGCCTGGGCGTAGTCGATATCACCATGGGAGCTGTGGATCCGCTCTTCCGCCGCGCGTTTGGCTTCCTGGGCTTTCGCCTCATCCAAATCGTCGGCACGAATCGCGGTGTCCGCCAGCACGGTCACGGCTTCGGGTTGTACTTCCAGCATGCCGCCGGAGATGTACAGCACCTCTTCAGTTCCATTCTGCTTCACCAAGCGGACCAGGCCCGGCTTGATGGCAGTCAGCAACGGAGCATGACCGTGGCGGAGACCCAGCTCACCTTCGGAGCCTGATACCTGAGCGGACTGCACGCGACCGGAAAACAGTTTTCCTTCAGCGCTCACCACGTCCAGGTGAAAGGAGATCATCTCTGCCATGGGCCCTCCTATCGAGGCTTACAGTTTCTTGGCTTTCTCGACAACTTCGTCGATGCTGCCAACCATGTAAAACGCCTGCTCCGGCAGATCGTCGTACTCGCCTTTCAGGATGCCCTGGAAACCACGGATGGTCTCTTTCAGCGGCACGTATTTGCCCGGGGAACCGGTAAACACTTCTGCCACGAAGAACGGCTGGGACAAGAAACGCTCGATCTTACGGGCACGGGCTACGGTCAGTTTGTCTTCTTCTGACAGTTCATCCATACCCAGGATGGCGATGATGTCCTTCAGCTCTTTGTAGCGCTGCAGTACGGTCTGAACGCCACGAGCAGTCTCGTAGTGCTCCTTGCCAACCACCAGCGGATCCAGCTGACGGGAGGTGGAGTCCAGCGGGTCAACGGCCGGGTAGATACCCAGTGCCGCGATCTGACGGGACAGTACGACGGTCGCATCCAGGTGGGCGAAGGTGGTCGCCGGAGACGGGTCGGTCAAGTCATCCGCAGGCACGTAAACGGCCTGTACGGAGGTGATGGAACCGGTCTTGGTGGAGGTGATACGTTCCTGCAGAACACCCATCTCCTCGGCCAGGGTCGGCTGGTAACCTACTGCGGAAGGCATACGGCCCAGCAGTGCGGATACTTCAGTACCGGCCAGGGTGTAACGGTAGATGTTGTCCACGAAGAACAGCACGTCACGACCTTCGTCACGGAACTTCTCGGCCATGGTCAGACCGGTCAGCGCCACGCGCAGACGGTTTCCGGGCGGCTCGTTCATCTGACCGTAAACCAGAGATACTTTGTCCAGTACGTTGGACTCCATCATCTCGTGGTAGAAGTCGTTACCCTCACGGGTACGCTCACCTACACCGGCGAACACGGAGTAACCGCTGTGTTCGATCGCGATATTACGGATCAGCTCCATCATGTTGACGGTCTTGCCTACACCGGCACCACCGAACAGACCAACCTTACCACCCTTGGCGAACGGGCATACCAGGTCGATAACCTTGATGCCGGTCTCCAGCAGGTCGTTGCTGTTGGACTGATCTTCGTAGCTGGGAGCCGCGCGGTGGATGGACCAACGCTCTTCTTCACCAATCGGACCTTTTTCGTCGATCGGATCGCCCAGTACGTTCATGATCCGACCCAGAGTCGATACACCGACCGGCACCTGGATGGATTTACCGCTATTCACTACTTCCAACCCACGACGCAGACCGTCGGAGGAGCCCATGGTGATGCAACGAACGACGCCGCCACCGATCTGTTGCTGAACTTCCAGCACCAGACCCTGGCCTTGACCTTCGCTGACAACCTTCAGTGCATCGTACACCTGGGGCACGGCATCTTGCGGGAACTCGATGTCCACCACAGCGCCGATGATTTGGACGATGAAACCGTTACTCATGTCAAATCCTCTAAACCTTTGATAACCCTTGCCTTACACCGCAGCAGCACCGGATACGATCTCTGTCAGTTCCTGGGTAATACTGGCCTGACGGGCCTTGTTGTATACCAGTTGCAGATCGTTAATCAGGTTACCGGCGTTGTCAGTCGCGGCTTGCATGGCAACCATTCGGGCTGCCTGTTCACTTGCCAAGTTTTCCACTACCCCCTGGTACACCTGGGATTCGACGTAGCGAATCAGCAGGGTATCCAGCAGTTGCTTGGGATCCGGCTCATAGAGGTAATCCCAGTGGTGTTTCTTGGCGAGCTTGCTGTCTTCAGTTACGGGCAAAGGCAGCAGTTGATCGACTCGTGGTTGCTGAACCATGGT
This sequence comes from Aeromonas sp. QDB39, assembly GCF_027707585.1. NCBI lineage: Bacteria > Pseudomonadati > Pseudomonadota > Gammaproteobacteria > Aeromonadales > Aeromonadaceae > Aeromonas > Aeromonas sp. QDB39. The sequence goes on from NZ_JAPCIV010000031.1 coordinate 36,398, forward strand.
GTTGACGAACTTGTTGTACACCAGGTACAGCCTGTCAATCTCACCGTTGTCGTAAGCCTTCAGCATGACCTTGACTGAACCAATCAGGTCATTGACGCTCGGGTTATCGCCCAGTCCTGCGACATGAGCTTTCACCTTGGCGCCGTGCCGTTCAAAGAAGTTGGAGGCCTTGTTGCCGATCAGAGCCAGGTCAACCTTGGCTCCTTTCGCGCTCCATTGCTTCATATCATTGAGGGCAGCCTTGAACAGGTTGATGTTCAAACCGCCACACAGGCCACGGTCGGTGGAGACGACGATGTAACCCACTCGCTTGACCTCACGTTCGATGAGGTAGGGGTGCTTGTATTCCAAGTTCCCCTGAGCGATATGGCCGATCACCTTGCGCATGGTTTCAGCGTACGGACGGCTGGCAGACATGCGATCTTGCGCACGGCGCATCTTGCTTGCTGCCACCATTTCCATAGCGCCGGTGATCTTCTGAGTGTTTTTCACACTCCCGATCTTGTTACGTATCTCTTTTGCGCCGGCCATCTCTTACTCTCCATCAGGTGGCAGCTCGCGCTGCCACACACGCTTACCAGGTCTGGGTTGCCTTGAAGTCATCCAGCAACGCAGTCAGCTTGCCAACGATCGCGTCGTTGTAGTCGGCCTTGGCATTGATTTCAGCCATCAGCTCAGCATGCTGGGTATTGGCGTAAGAGAGCAGAGCGGCTTCGAAGTCGACGATCTTGTTCAGCTCGACATCGGAGAGATAGCCTTTTTCCGCGGCGAACAGCACCAGAGACTGGTGAGCCACGCTCAGCGGAGAGTACTGTTTCTGCTTCATCAGCTCGGTCACTTTCTGACCGTGGTCCAGCTGCTTGCGGGTTGCGTCGTCCAGATCGGAGGAGAACTGGGCGAATGCCGCCAGTTCGCGATACTGGGCCAGCGCGGTACGGATACCACCGGACAGCTTCTTGACGATCTTGGTCTGAGCAGCACCGCCCACACGGGATACGGAGATACCCGGGTCAACCGCCGGACGAATACCGGAGTTGAACAGCTGTGAAGTCAGGAAGATCTGACCATCAGTGATGGAGATCACGTTGGTCGGTACGAATGCAGATACGTCACCCGCCTGGGTTTCGATGATCGGCAGCGCGGTCAGGGAACCTGTCTGGCCTTTCACGGCACCATTGGTGAACTTCTCTACGTACTCGGCGTTGACGCGAGCAGCACGCTCCAGCAGACGGGAGTGCAGATAGAAAACATCACCCGGGTAAGCTTCACGTCCTGGCGGACGGCGCAGCAGCAGGGAGATCTGGCGATAAGCTACGGCCTGCTTGGACAGGTCATCATAGATGATCAGCGCGTCTTCACCGCGGTCACGGAAGTACTCACCCATGGAGCAGCCGGCATACGGAGCCAGGTACTGCAGAGCGGCAGCTTCGGAAGCAGAGGCAACTACCACGATGGTGTTGGCCAGGGCGCCGTGCTCTTCCAGCTTGCGTACCACGTTGGCGATGGTGGAGGCCTTCTGGCCAATCGCAACGTAGACACACTTAATGCCGGAGTCTTTCTGGTTGATGATGGTGTCGATCGCGATGGCGGTCTTACCAACCTGACGGTCACCGATGATCAGCTCACGCTGGCCACGACCGATAGGGATCATGGCATCGATGGCTTTCAGACCGGTCTGGACCGGCTGGTCAACAGACTTACGCTCGATAACGCCCGGTGCAATCACTTCGATCGGCGAGAAGCCGTCGTTGTCGATTGGACCTTTACCGTCGATCGGCTGACCCAGGGTGTTCAACACCCGGCCCAACAGACCACGACCGACCGGCACTTCCAGAATGCGGCCAGTCCCTTTTACTTTCATTCCTTCTGACAGACCGTCATAGGAACCCATGATCACCGCACCGACGGAGTCACGCTCCAGGTTCAATGCCAGAGCGTAGCGGTTGCCCGGCAGCTCGATCATCTCACCTTGCATGGCATCGGCCAGGCCGTGAATACGAATGATACCGTCGCTCACAGAGACGATGGTACCTTCGTTACGCGCTTCGCTCTTGATATCAAACTGCGCAATGCGCTGCTTGATCAGCTCGGCGATTTCAGTGGAATTCAGTTGCATGCTCTAATACCCCAATCAAGATTGCAGCGCGTCAGCCATGCGATCCAGCTTACCGCGGACTGTACCGTCGATAACCAGATCACCGGCCTTGATGAGCACCCCGGCCATCAAGGACGCATCCATGCTGCAATTCAGCTTCACTTTGCGCGCGAGACGTTGTTCCAGAGAAGCCTGAATATTGGCTTTCTGCTGGTCGGTCAGTTCGATCGCCGAAATCACGTCAGCCTGAACTTCTTTATCCAGTTCAGCCTTGAACGCGACGAATTCAGCAACGACCGCCGGCAGCACACCCAAGCGACCATTCTCAGCCATCACCCGGATCAGGTTCTGACCATGCTCGTCGAGTTGCTCACCGCAGATACCGACAAAGATACTTGCCAGTTCTTCAGCAGCCACAGAGCCGTTTACCAGGTTGTGGATGGTCTCGTTCTCCGCTACTTGTGCAGCGAAGCCGAGCATCCCCAGCCACTGGTCAACCGCCTTGTGCTCAACGGCAAACTCGAAAGCAGCCTTGGCGTAGGGGCGAGCGATTGTAGTCAGTTCAGACATAGCCCCGTTCCCGTTACAGTTCTGCTACCAGTTTGTCGACGATGTCGCTGTTGGCAGCCTGGTCGATTTGACGCGCCAGGATCTTCTCTGCACCAGCAATGGCAAGAGCAGCAACCTGCTTACGCAGTTCTTCTTTGGCACGATGACGTTCAGCTTCGATCTCGGCACGGCCCTGAGCCAGGATTTTTTCCCGCTCAGAGTGGGCACCGGCAGCAGCCTCATCAATGATCTGGGCTTTACGTTTGTTAGCCTGTTCAATGATTTCTGCAGCCTGGAGCTTGGCTTCTTTCAGCTGATCGGTGGCGTTGGCCTTGGCCAAATCCAGATCTTTCTTGGCACGCTCCGCGGAAGAGAGACCGTCAGCAATGGCTTTCTGACGGGCTTCGATGGCTGCCATCAGCGGCGGCCATACGTACTTCATGCAAAACACTACGAAGATGAAAAAAGCAATTGCTTGGCCGAGGAGGGTGGCGTTGATATTCACAGCCTATGTCCTCTTAGTTAGTTAATGGGTTATGTCCGGGAGTCGTTGAGACTTAGCCAGCAACCGCAAACATCACGTACAGACCCAGACCAACGGCGATCATCGGGATCGCATCCACCAGACCCATCACGATGAAGAACTGGGTACGCAGAACAGGGATCAGGTCAGGTTGACGAGCAGCGCCTTCCAGGAACTTGCCACCCAGGATACCGATACCGATGGACGCGCCGATAGCCGCCAGACCCATCATCATTGCAGCAGCGATGTACAGCAGGTCCATGTTCAAGTTTTCCATGAGGATCTCCATTTATTTAGATGTAATTGATTGTATAAAAAGGATTATTTGAGTTGCATCAACCATGGTCTTCTTGTGCCATCGACAGATAGACGATGGTCAGCACCATGAAGATAAACGCCTGCAAAGTGATGATCAGGATGTGGAAAATTGCCCAAGGCACGGACAGGATCCACTGTGACCACCAGGGTAGCAAACCCGCAATCAGGATAAAGATCAGTTCGCCAGCATACATGTTGCCGAACAGTCGAAGACCCAGAGAAACAGGTTTGGAAATCAGCGTAACAGTTTCCAGGATGAGGTTAACCGGGATGGCCGCCGGGTGGTTGAAAGGCTGAAGCGTCAGCTCCTTCACGAACCCGCCGATACCCTTGACCTTGATGCTGTAGTACAGGATCAAGAAGAACACGCCCAAAGCCATGGACATGGTGATGTTAACGTCAGCAGAGGGAACCACACGCAGATAGGGAACACCCATCAACTGTGCAGCGTGGGGGATAAAGTCAACGGGGATCAGATCCATCAGGTTCATCAGAAAGATCCACACGAACACTGTCAGGCCCAAAGGTGCGATGACCTTGTTACGACCGTGAAAGATGTCCTTGACGTTACCACTCACAAACTCGACCAGCATCTCCACAAAGCACTGCAGTTTGCCGGGCACACCACTGGTAGCCTTGACGGCGACACGGCGGAACGACCAGATAAACAGAGCGCCTAGCAAGACGGAAAATATCATGGAATCGATATTCACCGTCCAGAACCCAGACCCGACTTGCAGATGGGTCAGATGGTGGGAGATATATCCCTGAGGAGTCAGGACTTCTCCGGTTGCAGACATGAGTTTTCCTAATAGTGGTTGTTAAGCGTGAATGAGACTATCCACTGTACAACGAGGGCGAGGATATAAGTGGCGAAGAACGAGACGGTATCGACCTCGATCCCGGCGCCAAACATCAGGGCGAAAAGTCCTGTTGTAGTAATGAGCTTAATCCCTGCCCCACCATAAAAGTCCCGCAGAACCAGGCCCACACTCTCCTTCGTCACCTTGCGGCGCAGAACCCAGAGCGTGAACAGGGCTTGAGGAACCCAGTACATGCCCCCCCCGAAGAGGGAGGAGCGTCCGGCAAACGCACCGGTCTGGTAAAACCAGACGGTACTGATCGCCAGGATCAGGACGAGCTGACAAACGAGCATAGCCAAGGCCAGCGTTAAACCTTCCAAGGCTATTTTCTGCTTCACCAACCTACCCCTGAACATTACAGAACTGTAAAAAATCGGGATCCGAAGACCCCGCGTTTACAGCCCAAAAAGCCGGTCAAATTATACCCTTGAAGACAGCTATTGCAACATGGCAAAAATCCTTAATTTTTGCGGCTTTCCGCACAGAATTAAGGTTATGTTCATATCAAAAGGAATGGATGTTTTATTACTACAAAAAGCGTAAAAATCACGTTTCTGACAGGCCAAAATAGCCCAATACCCGGTCCAAATCCGCCAAGTTCTCGTAACTTATTACTAACTTACCGCTATCCTGTTTTCCCGGCTGAAGTTGTACCTGATTGCCAATTTTTTCTGAAATCTGGCGCTCGAGATAACCAAACTGGGGATCACGGACGGGCTCGACCTTGGCTTTTGCCGGTTCCAGCGCTTTTTGCACCAGCTTCTCGGTATCTCGCACTGTCAGCCCCTTCTGGGCCACCAGTTTCGCCAGTTCGGACTGTGCCTGGCCGCTCAGGGCCAGCAGGGCACGGGCATGACCCATGTCGAGGTCGCCGTGCTCGACGAAGCGCTTCACGTCGTCGTTGAGCTGATTGAGGCGCAGCAGATTGGTGACCGTGGTGCGGGACTTGCCCACCGCCTCGGCCACCTGCTGGTGGGTCAGTTCGAATTCGGTCAGCAGCCGCTGCAGGGCGACCGCCTCTTCGATGGCATTGAGATCCTCGCGCTGGATATTCTCAATCAGCGCGATGGCGACGGCCGCCTCGTCGGGCACGTCCTTGACCAGGCAGGGCACCACCTCGAGGCGGGCCAGCTGGGAGGCGCGCCAGCGCCGCTCACCGGCGATGATTTCGAAGGAGTGCTCGCCGAGCGGACGCACCACGATGGGCTGGATCACCCCCTGGGCACGGATGGAGTTGGCCAGATCTTCCAGCGCATCCTGCGACATATCCTTGCGCGGCTGGTACTTGCCGGATTGCAGCCACTCCACCGGCAGCTTGCGCAGCTCGCCCTGGTTGGTCGGGGCCATGGCCTGCTCAGTGCGCTGGTCGCTCATCACCTGTTTCTGGCGCGCGGCCGTGCTGGTGCTGAGCAGAGCGTCCAGCCCCTTGCCCAGCCCACGTTTTTTCGGCGTCATATGCTCTCTCGGTCTGCGATGGTCACCTGACGTTCCTGCTCCTGACGGCGCAGGATCTCGCCAGCCAGAGCCAGATAGGCCTTGGCGCCCACCGATGATTTGTCATAGTGCATGGCCGGCGCACCGAAGCTCGGCGCCTCAGCCAGTCTTACGTTGCGGGGAATGATGGTGCGATAGACCTTGTCCCCGAAGTGCTGTTTAAGCTGATCGGACACATCATTGGCCAACCGGTTGCGGTGATCGAACATGGTGCGCAGCACCCCCTCGATCTTCAGCTCCGGGTTGACCACTGCTGCCAGCTTGCTGATGGTGTCGACCAGGGCGGTAAGCCCTTCCAGCGCATAGTATTCGCACTGCATGGGCACCAGCACGGAGTCGGCGGCAGCCATGGCGTTGACGGTCAGCATGTTGAGAGAAGGCGGGCAGTCGATGAAGACGTAGTCGTATTTGTCTCGTACCGAGGCCAGCGCATTGCGCAGGCGGATCTCGCGGGCGAAGAATTCCATCAGCCGGATTTCGGCTGCGGTCACGTCGGCGTTGGCGGCGATCAGGTGATAGCCCCCGGAGGTTTCGGGGATGATCACCTCGCCGATGGGGGCATCCTCGATCAGCAGCTCATAGGCGGTGCGCTCGACGTCGTACTTGTCGACACCGCTGCCCATGGTGGCATTGCCCTGCGGATCCAGATCGATCACCAGCACCTTGCGGCGGGTAGCGGCCATGGAGGCGGCCAAGTTCACACAGGTGGTGGTTTTACCCACTCCACCCTTCTGGTTGGCTATGGCGATGACTTTTCCCACACTGTCCCCTAAATGAAACTGCGACCCTATTCGGGCTGGATATGTTTGAATTCCAGCAGATGACGTTCGCCTTCCAGCTCCGGCACCACCAGTTGATGGGAGGCGACCAGATGGATGTTGGCGGGCAACTGGGCCAGCTCCTGCTCGGGGAATTGTCCCTTGAGCGCCAGGAAGCTGCCCTGGGCCGACGGCAGATGGTGACACCAGTTCAGCATGTCTTCCAGCGAGGCGAATGCCCGGCTCAGCACACCGTCAAATCCGACCTCGGGCTGATACTCCTCGACCCTGGATTTGACCGGCGTCACGTTGGTCAAGCCCAGCTCCAGGATCACCTGGCGGATGAAGTTGATCCGCTTGCCCAAGCTGTCCAGCAGCACGAATTGCTTGTCCGGGTTGATGATCGCCAACGGCAGGCCGGGCAGGCCCGGGCCGGTGCCCACATCGATGAAGCGCTCACCGTGCAGGTGCTGGCTCACCACCAGGCTGTCGAGGATATGCTTGACCAGCATGGCGTCCGGATCTCGTACCGAGGTGAGATTGTAAGCCTTGTTCCACTTGTGCAGCAACTCGACAAGCTGAACCAACTGGGTCTTTTGGGTATCGGTGATAACAATTCCGGCCTGCATGAGCAGGCCGTTCAATCTTTCCAGCATGTTTTGCAACGGTAGGATCCTCAGGCGGTTTTACGCAGCAGGCCGTGTTTTTTCAGATGAACCAGCAGGATGGAGATGGCCGCCGGGGTGATGCCTGAGATGCGGGACGCCTGACCTATGGTCTGCGGCTTGGCATCGTTGAGCTTGGCGATCACCTCGTTGGAGAGGCCGTTGACGTCGCGGTAGTTCATGTCCAGCGGCAACAAGGTGTTCTCGTTGCGCAGTTGCTTCTCCACTTCGTCGTGCTGGCGTTCGATGTAGCCGGCGTACTTGATCTGGATCTCCACCTGATCGGCGGCTGCCGTATCGGGCAGGGCCGGACCGACCCCCTCGATAGCCATCAGGGCCTCATAGGTCACCTCGGGGCGACGCAGCAGCTCTTCCAGGCTCTGCTCGCGGGTCAACGGGGTGTTGACCAGAGCATTGACCGCCTCCAGCGACGGATGCTGCGGGTGGATCCAGGTCGAGCGCATGCGCTGACGCTCCTGCTCCACCTGCTCCATCTTGGCGTTGAACTTGCCCCAGCGCTCGTCGTCCACCAGACCCAGTTCACGGCCGATGCCGGTCAGACGCAGATCGGCGTTGTCTTCGCGCAGCAGCAGGCGATATTCGGCGCGACTGGTGAACATGCGGTAGGGCTCGCGAGTCCCCAGGGTGGAGAGATCGTCCATCATCACGCCGATGTAGGCCTGATCCCGGCGCGGATGCCAGGCATCTTTCTCCTGCGCCCGCAGACCGGCGTTCAGACCGGCCAGCAGACCCTGGGCGGCCGCCTCTTCATAGCCGGTGGTGCCGTTGATCTGGCCGGCGAAGAACAGGTTTGGAATGCACTTGCTCTCCATGTTGGCCTTGAGATCCCGCGGATCGAAGAAGTCATACTCGATGGCGTAGCCGGGACGGGTGATGTGGGCATTCTCGAAGCCGCGCACGGAACGGACGATCTGCACCTGCACGTCGAACGGCAGGCTGGTGGAGATCCCGTTCGGGTAGAGTTCGTGGGTGGTCAGGCCTTCCGGCTCGACGAAGATCTGGTGCGCCGTCTTGTCGGCAAAACGGGTGATCTTGTCCTCGATCGACGGGCAGTAACGCGGCCCAATCCCCTCGATCACCCCGGCGTACATGGGGCTGCGATCCAGGTTGTTGCGGATCACCTCGTGGGTGCGCTCGTTGGTATGGGTAACGTAGCAGGGCACCTGACGCGGGTGCTGGCTGGCGTCGCCGATGAAGGAGAAGACCGGGCGCGGATCGTCGCCGTACTGGGCCTGCATCACCGATAAATCGACGCTGCGGGCATCGATGCGCGGCGGAGTGCCGGTCTTGAGGCGATCGATGCGCAGCGGCAGTTCCCGCAGGCGCTGGGCGAGAGCGATCGAGGGAGGATCCCCGGCGCGGCCGCCCTTGTAGTTCTCCATCCCGATGTGGATCAGGCCGTTCAGGAAGGTGCCGACGGTCAGTACTACCGTCTTGCCACTGATGCGGATCCCGCTCTGGGTCACCACGCCGGCAACCCGATCCCCGTCCATGATCAGATCGTCACAGGCCTGTTGGAAGATCTTCAGGTTGGGGTAGTTCTCCAGCATCTGGCGTACGACGGCCTTGTACAGCAGGCGATCCGCCTGGGCACGAGTGGCGCGCACTGCCGGTCCTTTGGAGGAGTTGAGGGTGCGGAACTGGATCCCGCCAAGATCGATGGCGCGCGCCATGATCCCGCCGAGGGCATCTACTTCCTTGACCAGGTGTCCCTTGCCGATCCCGCCGATCGCCGGATTACAGGACATGTGTCCCAGCGTATCGATATTGTGGGTCAGCAACAGGGTATTCAGCCCCATCCGGGCTGCCGCTGTTGCTGCTTCGGTTCCTGCATGACCGCCGCCAACGACGATCACATCAAATTGTTCATGGTATTGCATTGGGGATCACCTTGATCTGCACGCCTGAAGATCTTTATTTGCCTGGGCTGAAGGGCGGAACATTCTATCTGTTTCACGCCCTGAGGGGAACGTCTACTTAGCGTTCAGTATGGAGGGAGGATCCACTAAATAGATCTTAAGGATCTTTAGATCGATCTTTTATTGGATCTTTTATTAGGATCCGCCACTTCTGTTGATAAGCACTTTTTGATCATAAAGATCATCGTGTTAAAGACGATCCCAGGTTGTGGAAAAGCTTGGATCCTGGCCCCGTGAACTGGGGGATAACAAGGGTTTTTATGCACAGAGGCTTGCCGCTCTGGATCTCATACATGGATAACTATAGGTTTTACAGAGTTTTACACCATAGTTATACACATTTCTCGGCGTCGTTGTGGGTAACGGCGTAGAACAACTTATCCGGATCCATCTGTTAATAACCTGGTGGATAGCGATCTGGGGATAAGCGGGGAGATCAAGGCCTTTTTTACCGGATCTCCCGCTCCCGTTCAGGCGATCAATGCCAGCCAGTCCCGGATCCAGCCTTCAGCGGCATCTTCCGGGATCTCGTGCTGGGTCACGTCGATGTCGAGACGATCTCCAATCCGGCTGGCGCCGCACTCGGCCAGCAGTCGATCCAGCGTCTTGCCGCCCTGGCAAAAGGTGTCATAACTGCTGTCACCCAGCGCGATCACGCCATATTTCAATGTTTTAAGATCCGGATGCTGCTCGGCAAGATCCTTGGCGAAGGGCTGCAGGTTGTCCGGCACATCGCCGGCGCCGTGGGTGGAGGTGACCACCAGCAGTATGGCTTCGGGCTCGGCGAGCACCTCGGCCAGGCTGGCCGGATTGTGGATCTCGGCCTGATGGCCTGCCTGTTCCAGCAAGCTGGCGACGTGATCTGCAACATATTCGGCGGCTCCCAGCATGGAACCGACGACGAGATTGAGTTTGGCCATGTAATGGATCCTGATTTCTGGCAAAGCGAGGAAAAGCCGGATTCTACCGCCAAAGGGTGTGGATAAATATGGATAAAGCTTGGGGATAATGGATCCTCGGTGCTTTTTGCCCATCAATGGGGATCCCCGGCGCTCCGTTGACACCTTCTTGCCGACTGGCAGAAAAAGATCTGCTCCCCCTCTTCATATGCTGCTCAATCGACGCCTTGATACGTTAAGTAACAATGCAGATGCAAATGATTAGCAATTATTGAATCGATTCGATCATGGCTCCTGTAGTAGCATGTCGCTGCTTTATTCGCCTGAGGAACCGGGCTACCGGCATGACCGGGCACCAATAATAAGAAATCAGAAACAACTCATTGATATTTGAGACACTTACTATGATTGCGCAAAAAGACACCCCCATCGCAGCAATGCGAAAGAGAGGCGCACAGCAACTGTTGCCGCTCTCCTGCCTGTTGGCCAGCCTGCCCGTGCTGGCGGCCGAACCACCGAAAGAACTGCTCAAGGCCAGCGAGACCATGCTGGTCACCGGCACCGCCATGAAGGTGGAAGTGCCGATGGCCGAGACGCCTCGCGCCGTCTCCGTGGTCAACCGCGAGGACCTGGATCAGCACGCCGTGCAGCAGCTTGACGAGTCCCTGCGCTACCGCTCCGGCGTGCTCAGCGGCCTCTATGGCTCCGACAACAATACCGACTGGTTCAAGGTGCGTGGCTTCGATGCCGCCTCCTATCTGGACGGCAACCGCCTGTTCGGCACCGGTTACTATGTCTGGACGCCGGAGCCGTTCGGCCTGGAGAGCGTGGAAGTGCTGAAAGGACCAGCCTCGATCCTCTACGGCGAGGCGCCTCCCGGAGGCGTGATCAATGCCATCAGCAAGCGGCCTACCGCCGCCCCGCAGGGGCTGCTGGATCTGCAGCTCGGCAGCCGGGATCACCGCCAGATCGGGGTGGATGTCTCCGATGCGCTGACCGACAACAGCCGCTACCGCATGGTTGCTCTCTATAAAGAGCGTGACGGCGTGCTGGATGGCACTTACAACGATCGCGTCTATCTGGCGCCGAGCGTGACCTTCGATCTCTCGGATCGCACCAGCCTGACCCTGCTGGCCAGCTTCCTGCACGACGAAGGGGTGCCGACCAACGGCTTCTTCCCGGTTTACGGCACCCTCAATACCAGCGGTGGCCAGATCGATCCCAGCACCAACCTGAGCCAGCCGGATTACGATCGCAACCGTAACACCCAGATCTCCACCGGTTACGAGCTGGCCCACCAGCTCAACCAGACCTGGGAGTTCAAGCAGAACGTCCGCTTCAACTACAACGATCTGCTGCTGCGCCAGACCTATATATTCCCGACCTATGAAGGCACTACCGCCTTCCGCGGCCTGGTCTATCGCGATGGCACCACCAAGAGCGCCACCATGGACAACCAGATGGTGGGTTACTGGAACACCGACAGTACGGAACAGACCTTGCTGCTGGGGGTGGATCTGCAGCGCCATGTCAATGAAGGCCAGGAAGCCGACAACTACGGCATGGGCTCCATCAATACCATGAACCCGGATTACAGCGGCTTCCCCGGTTTTGATGAATCCACCGCCACCCACCAGAAGAGCACCAAGGGCCAGAGCGGTCTCTACGCCCAGCACCAGATCCGCTGGGACGATCGCTGGTTGCTGACCGGCGGTGGTCGCTTCGACTACGTGGAGACCCACAACATCAGCGAAGCCAAGGGCAAGAACGAGAAGCAGTATGATCACGAGCTCTCCCTCTCCGGCAGCCTGATGTACCTGGCCGACAACGGTCTCTCTCCTTATATTGCCTATGCCGAGTCGTTCGAGGTGCTGCCGGGGATCGACCCCAACACCAGCCAATCCTACAAGCCGCTCAAGGGCACCCTGTACGAGACCGGCGTCAAGTACGCGCCGAGTTTCCTCGATGGCTACATCAACCTGGCCCTGTTCGATCTGGAGCAGACCAACTCGCTGGTCTCCACCGGTTCCGGCCAGCAGACCCAGGCCGGTGAAGTGACCTCCCAGGGCGTCGAGCTGGAAGGGAGCGTGCAGGCCACCGAGGCGCTGCGCCTGACTGCCGCCTACACCTATACCGATGCCAAGACCAACGACACCGGCAAGGGCGATCGCCGTGCCAGTCTGATCCCGCGCCACCAGGCCTCCTTCTGGGGCAACTACAAGGTGCAGCAGGGTCCGGTCTCCGGTCTGGAACTGGGTAGCGGCGTGCGCTACGTCGGCTCCAGCGTCGGCATCGGTGCCGTGAATGCGGATTACACCCCCATCTATGGCTCGGCCGAGGTGCCGGCCCATACCGTATGGGATGCGATGATCGGGTATGACTTTGCCAAGAACTGGCGGGCTCAGCTCAATGTCAACAACCTGCTGGGTGATACCTACGTGGCCAGCTGCGACTACTACTGCTACTACGGCGAGCCGCGCAGCGTAGTGGGCAGCATCAACTACCGCTGGTAATCGAAGTGGGGCGGGAACCGGGTTCCCGCCCTTCTTTTCACCTGCAGTTGCTCTGATCTCTCTGGAATACCGGTCCGTTATGGAACTCTTGTCTCTGGTTTATCGCCAATATCGTTGGCCCTTCATCGCCATTACCCTGCTCAGCCTGCTCAGTGCCGTCAGCGGGATTGGTGTCATTGCCTTTATCAATCAGCCTCTCGTTGAATCCGTCGGCGATCCGCTGCCGGTGCTCGGTCAGCTGATCGGCCTCATTTTATTGCTGCTGGTGATCACGCTCGGCTCTCAGCTGGCGCTGACCACCCTCGGCCATCATTTCGTCTACCGGCTGCGCGGCCGCCTGCTCAAGCAGTTGCTGGATACCGATGTCGCCCGTCTGCGCCAGATTGGCCAGGGGCCGCTGCTGGCCTCCCTCTCCAGCGACATCGGCCAGATCACCATCGCCTTCGTGCGCCTGCCGGAGCTGGTGCAGGGGCTGGTGCTCACCTTGGGGTCGGCCCTCTACCTCGGCTGGCTGTCGCCGGCCCTGCTTGGCGTCACCACGCTCTGGGTCACCTTCACCATGGTGGTGGGCTGGCTGCTGGTGAACCGGGTCTATCGTCATCTCTCCCACATGCGTCAGGCCGAGGATCGGCTCTATCAGAACTATCAGGCCATCATCGCCGGCAGCAAGGAGCTGGCGCTCAACCGCGAGCGTGCCCACTTCGTCTACCACCAGCTTTATCAGCAGAATGCGCAGGAGTACCGCCAGCAGATCATCCGTGCCGACACCTATCACCTGAGCGCGGTGAACTGGTCGAATATCATGATGCTGGGGGCCATCGGCCTGGTCTTCTTCCTGGCCAACGGACTGGGCTGGGCCGACACCCGGGTGGCCGCCACCTTCGCGCTGACCCTGCTGTTCTTGCGTACCCCCTTGCTGCAGGGCATTGGCGCCCTGCCGACCCTGCTCTCTGCCCAGGTGGCGTTCGACAAGATTGCGGCCCTCAATCTGGCCGCGCCGGACGCCGACTTCCCGCTGCCGTCCGCGCCCCGCGCCTGGCAGCGCATCGAGTTGGAGCAGGTGATCTTTCACTATCAGGGGGAGGGCGGCTTTGCCGTCGGCCCTATCGATCTGGTCATCGAAAAGGGGGAGCAGATCTTCATCATCGGTGGCAACGGCTCCGGCAAGTCGACCCTGGCCATGCTGCTGACCGGCCTCTATCAACCGGTATCGGGCCGGATCCTGCTGGATGGGGAGCCGGTCACCGATCGCAACGCCTATCTGGCGCTCTTCTCCGCCATTTTCACCGACTATCACCTGTTCCAGCACCTGCTGGGGCCGGAACCCAAGGATGAGCTGGTGGCCGAGTGGCTGGAGCGGCTGCAGATGGGCAGCAAGCTCACCATCGAAGATGGCTTCATCGCCGATATCGACCTCTCCCAGGGGCAGCGCAAGCGAGTCGCCCTGCTGCTGGCGCTGGCCGAGCAGCGCGAGGTGATGCTGTTTGACGAGTGGGCCGCGGATCAGGATCCCCAGTTCCGCCGCATCTTCTATCAGCTGCTGCTGCCGCGCCTGAAGGAGATGGGCAAGACCGTGATCGCCATCAGCCACGACGATCTCTACTTCTCCCAGGCCGACCGGCTGCTGGAGATGCGCCAGGGCCGGCTCAGCGAGCTGACCGGCGAGCGGCGCGAGCAGGTGAGCCGCGATGCGGTCGCCCATCTGGATTGTGACTTGAATGCAGAGGTGCCGGTTTGAACCCGGCCAACAGGAACCGCTTATGTTTGAGATGAAATCAGCCAGCTTCGCGGTCAATGACCGCACGCTGCTGCACCCCACCGATCTCTGTTTTGAGCAGGGCAAGGTCTATGGCCTCATCGGCCACAACGGTTCGGGCAAATCCACCCTGCTCAAGCTGCTGGCACGTCAGCAGCCGCTCAGTGACGGCGAGATCCGGTTCGATGACAAGCCGCTGCCGGCGTGGGGGGCGCGCGACTTCGCCCGTCAGGTGGCCTATCTGCCCCAGCATCTGCCGAGCGCCGAAAACCTGCTCGGGCGGGAGCTGGTGGAGATGGGTCGCTACCCCTGGCGCGGCCTGCTGGGCCGGATGGGGGTGGAGGATCACCGCCAGGTCGAACGGGCCATCGCGCTGACCCATACCGAACGCTTTGCCGACCGGCTGGTGGATACGCTCTCCGGCGGCGAGCGGGGGCGGGTGTGGCTGGCCATGCTGCTGGCCCAGGAGAGCCGTTTCATCCTGCTGGACGAGCCGCTGGCCGCGTTGGACGTAGCCCATCAGGTGGAGGTGCTCACGCTGGTCAAGCAGTTGAGCCGTCAGCTCAAGCTCGGGGTCATCATCGTCATTCACGACATCAACATGGCCTCCCGTTTCTGCGATCGGCTGGTGGCGCTGCACTCCGGCCGCCTGCTCACCCACGGCGAACCCGAGCAGATCATGACCGGCGAGACCCTGCACGCCATTTATGGCATACCGATGGAGGTCATTCGCCACCCGGCCCATGACCACGCCATCGCCATCGTTTAGATAAGGCTTGTTATCTCGATGCTCTTATTCAAGAAAGTTGGCTGGTTCTGCTGCCTCTTGGCTCCGCTCATGTTGCAGGCCGAGCCAGTGATGCTTGCCGCAGCAGACCACCCTCAAGCCGATGCTGTGAAGTCGGTACCCCTCATTGCCACCGTCGACTGGACCATAGCCGAAACCCTGCTGGCACTCGGGGTGACGCCGCTGGCGGTGGGGGATGTCGGCTCCTACCGCGCCTGGGTCGGCGAACCGCTGCTGCCGGCCGCCGTGGTGGATATCGGCCAGCGCGCCCAGCCCAACCGCGAGCTGCTGGCCGAGCTGAAACCCGATCGCATCCTCATCTCGCCGCTGGCGGCCCCGCTGGCGCCGACCCTCTCCCGCATCGCGCCGGTGCAATCCATCGCGCTCTACGAACCGGATGTCGATCTGTGGCAGCGGCTGCACGAGGCGACCCTGACCATCGCCGCACTGGTGAACAAGACCGCCGAGGCCGAGCAACTGCTGGCCAGGCTGGACCAGGATCTGGCTCAGATGCGGGCCACATTACCCGAAGATCTGCCGCCCCTGCTGGTTGTGCAGTTCATCGATGAGCGCCATGTGCGGGTATTTGGCCGCCACAGCCTGTTCGCGGCGGTGATGCAGCGGCTCGGCCTGCGCAATGGCTGGCAGGGGGAAACCAATGCCTGGGGCTTTGCCGTGGCCAGCCTGGAGCAGTTGATGGCGCTGCCGCAAGCGCGGCTGGTGGTGGTCGATCCGATCCCGGTCGGGGTGAGCGAGCGGCTGCAGGAGCCCGGTCTGTGGCAGCAGCTGCCACAGGTGAGGGCGGCGGCCGTGCTGCATCTGCCCGCGGTGTGGAGTTTTGGTGGCGTGCTGGCGGCGCGTCGCTTCGCCGTGCAGCTCAGTACTGCGCTGCAGCAGGATGGGCAAAGCGGGGAGGGGTTGTGATGAACCGGATTTTTCCGTCGCCGCTGCGGCTTCCCGTCAGCCTGCTGCTGGGGCTGACGCTGGCGCTAGCCGGTTGGGAGCTGGCCGGTCAGTTGCCGGTGGCGCGTTGGCTGGCGGCCCTGCTGTCGCCAGATCTGACCGATGCCAGTCAGGCGGTGGTCCACTTCAGCTGGCTGCCTCGTCTTGCCATCTGCTTGCTGGCCGGCGCCGCCTTCGGGCTGGCCGGTACCCTGATGCAGCAGGTGCTGCGCAACCCGCTGGCCTCGCCCACCACCCTGGGGGTGGCCTCCGGCGCCCAGCTGGCGCTGATGATGGTGACCCTGTTTGCTCCCTCCTGGCTGCTGCTGGGGCGGGAGTGGATCGCCATGGCCGGCGGCAGCCTCGCCATGGGGCTAGTGTTTGCCCTGGCCTGGCGTCGCCAGCTCAATCCAGTGGTCATCGTTTTTGCCGGGCTGGTGATCAACCTCTATCTGGCGGCCATCAGCATGGGGCTTCTGCTGTTCTTCCAGGAGGAGCTGAAAGGCTTGCTGGTGTGGGGCAGTGGCTCGCTGGTGCAGAACAGCTGGAGCGGGGTGAGCTACCTGCTGCCCCGTCTGCTGCTGGCCGGCGTGCTGGCCGCGGTGCTGGTGCGCCCGCTGGCGGTGCTGGAGCTGGATGATGCCAGCGCCCGCAGCCTGGGGGTCTCCCTTCAACACCTGCGTTTCGCCGGGCTGGGGCTGGCGGTGTTCGTCACCGCCTGCGTGGTGAGCGTGGTGGGGCTGATCGGCTTCATCGGGTTGGCCGCGCCCGCCCTGGTGCGCTTGCTGGGGGTGAGAAAACTGGCCCTGCGGCTGCTGTGGGCCTCGGTACTGGGTTCTCTGCTGCTGGCGGCTACCGATCTGCTGCTGCAATCCCTGAGCCGCAGCGGCTCTGTGCTCATCCCGACCGGTGCCATGACGGCCCTGCTGGGGGCGCCACTGCTGCTGTGGCTGATCCCGCGCCTGGGTATCAAATCGGGCACGCCGAAGGCGAATGCTGCCCTGCTGGTGGCCCGCCACCCGGCACCGGCCCGCCTTGTCGGCCTGATGTTGATGGGGCTGGTATTGGCGGTGATCGCCTCCCTGCTGTTTGGACAGGGGATGGACGGCTGGCACTGGCCGAGCTGGCTGCGCTGGCAGGCCCAGCTGGAGTGGCGGCTGCCGCGCACCCTGGCGGCCGGTGCGGCGGGCATGCTGCTGGCGCTGGCGGGCACCCTGCTGCAACGGGTCAGCAGCAACCCCATGGCGAGCCCCGAGCTGCTGGGGGTGAGTGGTGGCACCTTCATGGGGGTGATTGCCACGGCGCTGCTGCTGCCCGCACTGCCGCTGCCCATGATGCTGGCCGGCGGCCTGCTCGGTGCCTTCGGTTGTCTGCTGCTGTTGCTGCTGGTCAATCGCAGCCACGGCTTCCAGCCGGAGCGGCTGCTGCTCTCCGGCATCGCCATCACGGCGCTGTTCGAGCCGCTGCAGGCCATCGCGCTGGCCAACGGTGACCTGCGGGTGCAGCAACTGCTCTCCTGGATGTCCGGCTCCACCTATTACGTCACCCTGCCGATTGCCGGCGGGTTGGTCGTGCTGGCGCTGACGCTGCTGGCAGCCTGCCTGCTGCTCAGTCGCTGGCTCGATCTGCTGCCGATGGGGCCGGCGGTGGCCGCCGCGCTCGGCATTCGGCTCAACCGGGCTCAGCTCGCCATCCTGCTGCTGGTGGCCGTGCTGACCGCCAGCGCGACCCTGGTGGTGGGACCGCTCTCCTTCGTCGGTCTGCTGGCACCGCACATGGCCAAGCTGATGGGGTTGGTGCGGGCACGCTGGCATCTGCTCGGTGCCGCCGTCTTCGGCGCCCTGCTGATGGTGTCAGCGGACTGGATCGGCCAGCAGATCCTGTTCCCGCAGGAGGTACCGGTAGGGCTGGTCTCCACCTTGTTAGGGGGCGCTTACTTCATGTGGTGCCTACGCCGCCTGTAGGTTGGTGGATGAAAAATGCACAAAAAAAGCCCGGGATGAACCCGGGCTTTTCATTGCCTGCCGTGCAGGCTTACTTGCCGATGCAGAATGTAAATAATCTATTATCTTCAATATGTTAGTGACTTTTCGGGGGCCGCTTGGGGTAAAAGTAACTAAAACAGCATATTGAGAGGCCGCTCACGGGTTTCTGCTATCGTGCAGCGTTCCCACATAGTCCATTCTCGATCGTGCAGCCTTCCCATATGAATCAACGTGATGCCACCACACGCACTTAAAACCGTTTTTTAGGTGAGTTTTGAACATATTTTGAACCGACTGTAGCACCGTCCGGAACCTGGAAAGCCGCTTTACTCTTCGAACCGTGCAAGTTTCCCATAGGTAGTTTGGCTAACCGTGCAGTCATCCCACATACCGCCATTTTAATCCCAGCCCTTTATCAGCCTGGCTGAGCGGGCTTTTAGGCCCTCTAGAATGGTGCTGCTGATGGTATCGGGGAAGCCTGCTGGCAATTGCTGTGTAACGCTCTCAATAACATCATCAACGGAGTTGGCCAGTTCTGTCAGGATCTCTTCCATAGCAGAACGCTCAAATCCCACAGCTTTCGCCGTTTGGAAGAAATGACGCGGGAATATCTGCTCAATGGCGTACTTCTTTCCCTTGCTGCTTGCTAGGCCCATAGCGAGCTTGGCGTCCCTTCGGTTGAGGCCTCGGCCGCCAAATACTGGATAGACAGATAGGATGTCGTAAAAAGGGGTCAGGCGAAAACGCCCTTCCGGCTCAATAAAGACCGAGAAGTTTTTTGCATGGCCATCGGTGGCCGCCAGCAGCCAGAACAGGACCTGAGATTTCATGAATAGGTAGCGATCCTGTTCTGGTGTCGCAGAGCCCAGCAAGGTTTTCATGATGTCAGTGATCCCCGGTCCTCCATGGTTCTCGTATTTCCGTGCTGACGGAACATTCAATACCTGACAGAAATCTTCTTGGGGAAGGCGCATGATCCAACTGCGATCGGCAGCGTAACGTCTGTCGAAGCGTTCCACAGCCAGTGCTTTGACCTGGCCAACCTGCATCATGAAGCAGTGAGGTACGGGTAGACCAAACTCCTTGGTAATCAGAGTGCAGAGATATTCGTTTTCTACGCTCTGGGAGAGGTCTATCGAGTAGGAGTGGCTTTCAATCTTGCCGATAGGGAGTTTGATAATGTGGGTTGTCGGCGTTGCGTTGAGTGGCAAGTACCAACGGTCATCGAGATAGAGCAGCGCAGTCTTTTCTTGCGCCCCGGCGATAGAGATCCGGAACTCCTCTTGTTCTCTGACCATCCCCAAAGGGATTCCTGATTTGTAGCTGGTCAGGATCTGCTCGAGCTCGTCATCGGAAAGTGCTTTGTAGTCGATTCGCCTGACATCTGGAACGTCGTGCCCTTCGGTAACCAGCTGTAATGCCCCTACGCTATCCTGGCCAATGCAACTGAGCAGATCGAAGGGCTGGGTTGATGCCGCTTGATAGCGTGCTACAACCCTGTTTCTCACCTCCGTATTATCTGGCAGCAGGTTGTCGAAGAAGTTATAGGTTTCATCGCCCCGGTAGGCCTGATGGCGCAATGGCATGGAGAGTGAGATCGGACGGCTGCCCGGTTGTGCTAGCCATGACTCATGGTACTGAAACTGATGGGCGCCGCTGGTAGTTTTGGTGAATGTGCCTACCCGATAGCCGTTCATGTAGACAGCCAGATTGGCCATTACCACTCCTCCTTCCAGCCCGATGCCGGACTATCGGATGACTCATTGCGGGGTTTGATGTCCAGTGACAATTCGAGTGCCGCGAGGATCTTGAACAGGGTCTCCAGCTTGGTGGACTCAGGGTTGAGCTCGAAGCTGGAGACTGTGTCTTGCCTAATCCCCACTTTCTCGGCCACTTTGCCTTGAGAGAGCTTTTGAGAAAGCCTGGCATCCTTGATACAGGCGCTCAGCTGCTTGGCGCTGGTTACTTTCATGATTCGACAACCTGGTAGCGTGCCTTCTTCCAATTTACACGCTATGGCAGGTATATCAATATTTACCTGTTGTAGAGGGTAAGTATCATTTACACGCCATAGACGGTATTTAACATTTATCCCTTATAGCGGGTAAGAGAACGGCAAACGGAGAGATGACGTCGAAGTTTCAATCAATATGGGCAGCCAACCAGTCGAGACCTTGCTCTGCAAACGTGAATAGCTGGTCGCTATAGCCTTGAGCAATGACGCTACGGATGATCTCGGGGTCAATATTCAGATAGTCGTGCACCAGCGCATTGCGAAGGCCAATGATCTTGCGCCAGCCGATCAAGGTGTCGGGGGATAGCTCACCACGCTGGGCCAGGATTTCAAATGCCTGATAGGCATCCTGTGGGGTATGACTTGCCAATGCTTTAGCCCAGTGCTTTGCCACGCCAATACACGCTTCGATAGACACTTGCAGGGTTCGCTCGGCGGCGCGGTACTCCAGATTGGAAAGCGCACGCAGCGCCAGAATAGCCCGGATCTCTGACAGCTCGGCCTGATAGCGCGACAGGCTGATGCGCAAAGCGCCGATATAGGCGTTATCGCTCATCTCTACTCCTCTGAATGATGCTTACTGATATCTATCTGGCGACGGGGATAACCAAGTTCCATCTGCGACATTATCCGCGCTTCTTCCTGCAAGCGTCGCCCCTCATCACTGCTATAGAGAGGACGATTGGCATCGACTACCGCAAAGGCCAGCGGGATCGGGGCCTGATTGATATCGACGACCGAAAGTTTCCCCTCTGCCAACCCCAGGGCTCGTTGCCACTCCAGCGCTAGCAATTCGGGCCGCAACCGATTCTCCAGTGCAGTGCCCAAGGGTCCGTTCTGTTTGATCGGATCAA
Source organism: Aeromonas sp. QDB39 (assembly GCF_027707585.1). Lineage (NCBI taxonomy): Bacteria > Pseudomonadati > Pseudomonadota > Gammaproteobacteria > Aeromonadales > Aeromonadaceae > Aeromonas > Aeromonas sp. QDB39. The sequence goes on from NZ_JAPCIV010000031.1 coordinate 57,353, forward strand.
AGGCCACCGCCAGGTCCCAGTCGCTGGCAGGACCAGCAGTCCCCTTGGCACGGGAGCCGTAAAGCCAAAGCACCTGCACCTGGGGGTTGCTGTTGGCGAGGGTAATCAACTGGTGAATAACATCGCTGTCGGGTTTCATATTGGTACGGCCATTTGGTCGTTTGAGACAGAGTTCCGGTTAGTATGGTGCCACATGGTTGGGCTTTTGTACGTAACTTCCAGTAGCCTGCCGCGCTGCGCTTGGCTGCTGGCTTGTTCGGCGAGTCGAAAAGATGACTCACCTCAAAGCCCAGCTTCTGTAGATTCCCTCCTTTGGCATCCCATTCAGCAGATCAGGAATAGTGAGCAACGTCGCTTAAATACTCAAATACAACTCAAAAGCGACTTTGTGATGACGGATCACACTTAAAGTTTGTGCTGTCAGATCAAAAGGCTATCGAAAGGTTGTGTTTCGATCGTCATGTGGTGGTGTCGTTTTCAGAAGACGGCTGCACTGAACGTCAGAAGCCGACTGCACTATAGCAGCGGAGGGGTTGGATCCATCAG